>DATJAL010000013.1 GCA_035516255.1 Chitinivibrionales bacterium
TCGATAAGCATGTTTTTCTTTGTGGCCCATAGGAGATAACCCCTTTCTGCTTGGGTTACCTTAATTATGAGCCTACGAATTAAAAACAGTATGTATCCGATAGGTATTCGGTTACATTTAATTTGAGCCTACGCGCCGGTCCGGGAAACGAAGTATTTTATTGAACCTTAAACCACTATAGCGTATAATAGTTGTGATATCGGTACCGGGAGAAGCCCTCAATGGCAGCGTTGGACAAAACAAATGATGAAGAAATCCGGCGGCTGGTGTACGATTTCTTCGCCGAAGAATGCGATATTGACCCGTCGAAGCTTTCCGACAGCACCAACATCATCGAGGAGCTCGAGGGAGACTCCCTCATGCTGCTGTCGCTGCTCGAGATCGTCCGCAAGAGGTACGGCCTCAAGATAGAGCTCAAGGTGCTCGGCAAGCACCTCATGAAAAAACCGGCCAACACCATCGGCCAGGTGGTGGAACTCACGCTGAAAATTGTGAGACACGGTGACAACATCGTTAACGTGGACGTTTGATTCCCGCCTTCCGCTGCTCTCCTGCGGCATTGATTCGGAGCGCGTTGCACGCTTTGGAAAATGGCGCAATGATAAAACAGAATTCCTGCCGTTCGTATTCACCGAAAGAGAGCGATCCCATTGCCGGATGATGCATAATCCGGCGTTCGGCCTGTGCGCGGCGTTCTGCGTGAAAGAGGCGCTGCTGAAGGCAATCGGCCGTGCGTACGACTTTACCGATTGCGAATTTCTCTACCATAAAAATCCGCGAAAATGCCGGTTATCGATTGCGGGAAAAACACGCGCTCGGATGGAAAAAATTCATCCAGTCGCAAAGCTTCTCAATCCGGTCGAAGGTCAAATGTCCGCCATCATCTATCTTTTCGGCGGCGTATGAACATACTTCTGATCAACCCTCCACGGTCTCCAGAAAATGCGATTCTGGCGCATGCGCCCGAGGCCGCGAAGCGTTTCATCCACAAGAAGCTCATCGGCCCGCCGCTCGGACTTTTGACCGTTGCGGCGGCGGTGAAGGAACACAATGTCACCGTTCTCGACACGAAGGCCGAATACGACAGCAATCCGCATGCGCCGGCATTGGAAGCGCTTGTCCGGCAGTACTGCGAAAAAACCAAACCGGAAATCATCGGCATCACCTGCATCGCGTCCGAATTCCCGGACAGCATGAGAATACTGGAAAGCGTGAAACAATGGGACCCCGGCGTGCTCACGGTCGCGGGCGGACTTCACGCCTCGCTGTGCCCGCAGGACTTTGCAGGTACTCTCGTGGACATTGTTTGCTCGGGCCAGGCGGGCCAGACGTTCCGGGAGATTGTGAGTGAGCGGGCGGGAAAACGAGAATATCTTTCTATCGGCGGGACATATGTTAACACGCCTGCAGGGTTTCAACAGTCACAATGCCCGCCGGGAAAAATTAATGCCGTTGTAGATGATCCTATTCTTCCAGACAGGTCATATATAAAACAATGGCTCCCTGCCTACCGGATGCCGCACAGCGAAAAAAACATCACCTACATCAACACTTCCTACGGATGCCCGTTCAAATGCTCGTTCTGCTCCATATGGCCGCAGTGGAAGGGCAGGTATTTCCTGCGCGACACCGAGAGCATCATCGCCGAGCTGCGCTCGCTTGAGGATTACGGCATCGTGCGCTTTGCAGACGCGAATTCGGTCATCGACGAGGCGTACACGCACCGCTTGTTCTTCCGCATCGCCGAGGAGCGGCTCGACAAGGAATTCGTGATGGACATCCGCGCCGACACCGCGGCGAACAACCCGAAGCTCGTGGAGCGCATGGCAAAGGCGGGCCTCAAGGTGGCGATCTGCGGGTTCGAATCGTTCCGCAAAAGCGAGCTTGACGCGTATAACAAGCATTTCGACCCTTCGCTCATCCGCAAGGCGGTTTCGGTGTTTCACGACAACGGCGTGCAGGTGCGCGGCAATTACGTGGTCCCGCCCGATTACGACGAGCAGGACTTCGATGCCCTCGCCGTGTTCGCCGACGCCCAGCGCGTGACATACGCGGGTTACACCGTGCTCACGCCCATGCCCGGCACGGAGCTTTATTCGAGCCTTAAAAATTCCATCATTGATTTTGATCTCAGGAAGTATAATTTCTTCAACTGCGTGCTCAAGACGAAGCTGCCGATTGACAAATTCCACGAGAAGGTGGGCGCGCTGTGGCTGATTAAGAAGGGTAATGAAGTTGCGTGATCGCAAGATTCTACGCTATAAATAAAAATTAAATTGGGCGTTTGCCTCCGGCACCGGCCCTTCCCTCCGGGCTCGGCTTAGGCCTCGTTGCCGGACCGCCCGATGCCGCTTTGCGGCGGGGTCGGCCGGCAATGCGCTCCAGCGCACCCTACAGTCCGGCCTGGCGCGGCGGCGAAGTTCTATTTAATCACCAACCTGTCCGGGCGCCGATCGAACATGGCGATCACCTTCAAGCAATCAATTTTTTCCCTGCTTCCACCGTGTAAAGCATGTGCTGTCACTTACGGATCGCCAGCCACCCAGGTCTCCGCAGACAACGAGACTCCGGCGCCAAAGAGGGGGTGTGCCCCCGGATCACCGGCGCATCCCTGATTGTAGAATTCCAAGGTATTCGGGATGCGCCGGAAGCCGGGGGCCAGGGGGAGAGAGACCTCTCCCTCCAAATATTTTTGATATTTTCATGCCTTTCATATATTCTAATCCCGCCACTTAACCATTTGAGAATATTATTTTACCTTTTAAGGAAACTTAACTGTCTATTTTCAGAGCGCCGGCTTTCATGAAAAAATCCATGATCACCATTCTCACCTTCTCGCTCTTTGGTCTTGCCACGAATGCATTCGCCCAGAATAGTATCAAAGTTTCCTCGCTGGACGGCAGTGCAAAGGTGCAGCATGCCGGAAAAAAAGACTGGGACAATCTTTCGGCGGGCGCGCCGGTGCTCGACAACGACATGATCGAGACCTATTTCCAGACCCGGCTCGTGATGCAGCTGGGCAAGGGGAATTCCGCGATTCTGGGCCCGAACACCAAGGCGCTGGTCGGCGTCCGCATGCCGCTGCAGCAAAACGGCGAAACAGTACTCAACATCAGCCTGACGCTTTTCAGCGGAGGCTGTTTTATAAAGGCAGTCTCCAAATGCCATGTCAGTATATTCACGTCAAATGCGATCGGTGAGACAGACAGCGGCTCGCTTTCCGCAACGCTGGATCTAAAAACCGGCGAGACCTCGTTTGAGGCCCTTGACGGCTCGGCCAAAACCAGGGCAATTTCCCAGGAAAAAAGCATAGCGCTTTTGCCCGGGCAGACCACCGCGATTTCCTCCGGAAAGGAGCCGACGCAGCCCCAGCAGATAACCGCGGGCCACGTTTCGGCGCTCAAGCGCCTTTTCGGCGAAAGTCCCATCGACTCCGGGCTCAGCGCCGCAGGGGTGAGGCCGGGCGCGGAGCAGGCTCCCGGGCCCTCGGTAGTTTCGCCGGGCATGGGACCGCAGCAGGCGCCGACTGATCAGACGAGATACAAACCACAGTTCAGCGAAAACAAAATCTGGGGCGCCATCCTTGACGACCAGGAAAAGAACGGCATTCACTATTCCTCGTTTGCCAAACCAGACGTTTACGACGAGCGGTGGTTTACCGTGGAGGAATCGAACGAGGCGGCGTTTGCGGCCGGCCATACGTTCCCGCGGTTCATGCTCACGCCGTCGTTTTCGAGCCAGTATTTCGGCGCCGGCCTGCGGGTGCCTGTTGCCGCGAACCATACCGGTAAAATCGGCATGTATAATTTTTCGTCCGCAAGCGGCGTGCTTGATCTGATCGATCATGTCACCCTGGGGCCGGTCGGCGATTCCACGTATCTTTCCCTCGGGCCCATCCATGATTATACCGTCGGCAACGGGACCGTGGTGGACCATTTTAGCAACGGCAACCCGTATTCGCTTTTCCATCCGCTGGGACTTTTTCTGCAGGCCAGGCTCGGCGACTGGTGCCTGCAGGGGTTCAGCGCCGACGTGTCCTCGTTCACCATGGACGGCATATACCTTTCGTACGATCCGAACATCTATCATTTCGGCGCCGGTTTCTTTGTCGACGCAAACCAATACTACCAGGGCGGCGCCGACTCGATCGGATACCGGTTTGTCACGCTTCCCAAATCGGACTCGGCGACCGTGCTGCTTGACGCGGTGAACTACGCCCGCGTGTACCAGCTCGATTACGGCATAGACCTTGTCACCGAATATGATTTTCGGCTCAACCTTGCCGCCGAATTCGCCCAGAAGGTGGTCCAGGTCCATAACGACGGATATATTTTCAAGGGACCGATCGCCTCCCTCACCTGGAAGAACATCCTTGTAAAAGCCGATTTCATCGCCGAGGCCGGCCGCCTGGTTGCGGGTCAGTATAACGACGTCTACATGTCGAACCGGGCGCGCGTCGACACCGCGGGAGGCCATGACACCCTCATCACCCAGAACACTCTGCTTTCCCCCCGCAGGCGGTCGGGAAAAATCGAGTTTTTCTTCGGCCTGAGCCCGCACAAGGGCATCTCACTTGACGCATGGTACAAGCAGAACGTGTACGGCAAATACCTTCTTGCCGCGGACACCAATTATACGTCGGCGGATTTGGACGCCGGGATCTCCCTTTCGGTCAATGACGGCCTGTGGAGCCCCATTAAATACGGCTCGGTTTACTTTAGGCAGACGCACGGCGGGCTGTACCCGCCCCGGGGCCTGTTTCCGTCGTGGGGCACGCGTGCGGGATTTGACGTGGTCACCAACCCCATCCTGTTCGGCGTTGGTTTTGCAGCGGGTGCCTCGCTGTATTATCTTGACCTGAATTTCAACAACGCCGTTGATCCCTCCGATGACGTCATGGAATGCTATCTCGCCGTCAGGTACGGCTTCTGATGAATCCGCAAAGCAGGCACCAGCTCGCCGCGCTCATCAGGGGAGCCCTTGCGGAAGATCTCGGCCGGGCCGGCGACATCACCTCCGCCGCGCTGTTTGACGCGAAGAAAACCGGTAGGGCCGCGATCATTTCCAAGAGCGCGGGCGTGCTGTCCGGCGTCCAGATTTTAAAACCGCTGTTCGGCAGGCTCAGCCGTTCGCTTTCTGTCAACGTCCTTCTCAAAAACGGCGCGACGCTTTCACCCGGAGGCCGCATCTGCGAACTTGCCGGCCCGGTGCGGGCCATCCTCGCGGGCGAGCGCGTGGCGCTTAACTTTCTCCAGCACCTGAGCGGCGTGGCCACGGCGGCAAGCACCCTGGCGCGCCTGATATCCCATACCAAGGCACGCCTCCTTGACACAAGAAAAACCCTGCCGCTCCTGCGCGCGCTTGAAAAGCAGGCGGTGGTCCACGGCGGCGGATTCAACCACCGCTTCGGCCTCTTCGACATGGTGCTTGTCAAGGACACGCACGTGAAGGCCGCGGGCGGCGTGGGCCCCGCGGTGCGCGAAGCCCAGGCCTTCGTTAAAAAGCGCAAACGCGCATTGGCGATCGAGGTCGAGACCCAGTCGGTGGCCGAATTCATGGAGGCGCTCTCACTCCGGCCGCAGCGGATCATGCTCGACAATATGAGCGTCGCCGACATGGCCACGTGCGCAATCCTCAGGGACTCAAGCGCCCAGGTCGTGGAACTCGAGGCGAGCGGCAACGTTTCCGCCGACACCATTGTGAAAATCGCGGAGACGGGCGTCGACTTTATTTCGGCCGGCTCGATAACCCACAGCGCGCCGGCGCTGGATATACATTTGGTAATTGAATGATGATTCTCTGATGATGGATTCCTCTATTAAAAAGATTCGTTCCCTTCCCGTTGTCGAACGGCTTTATCATTTCAACAGCATTCCCTCCACCAACACCTATGCGAAAGGCCTCAAAGAACTTCCCGCAAAAGGCATTGTGGTCGTCTGCGCGGACCGTCAGACCGCGGGCCGCGGCCAGCGCCAGAACACCTTTTTCTCCGGCGCAAAGGGCGGCGTTTTCGCGAGCCTGGTGTGTCCCATTGCCGGCATAGAAAAGCATTTTAACCATAACCGCGCCGTAAGCCTCGCCATCTACGACGCGATCAAAAGCGTTTGTCCTGCAGCGCGGCTCTCCATCAAATGGCCGAACGATATTTACTGGGGTGATAAAAAAGTGTGCGGCATCCTTCTGGAAAATATTCCGCAGAGCAACGGGCATATCGTGGTGGGTTTCGGGATCAACGTCAACATCGAAATGAAAACATTTCCCGAAGACATCCGCGGCATCGCGACGTCATTGTTGATCGAAACCGGAAAGAAACACAACGAATACGCGCTTTTACGAAACATCCTTGAATGGTTCTGGAGATACCTTGGCCTTGATTCCGCAGCGGCGCATATGCTTTACATGCACCGGCTTTACAAAGTGGGAGAGAGGTGCGAAGTGAACGGACAGAAGGGGGTTTTTGAGGGAGTGCTGGAGGATGGAAGGATGAGGCTGAAAATTGAAGATAAGGAGATATCTCTTTCGTCAGGACCGGTGAGGTTTAATTCTTGACTTGGCATCCATATATTTTAATGTCATGAAACAGAATCTTGTCCTTGCCCTTGACATCGGAAACACCAACACCCATTTCGGGCTTGTTGACACGAGCGTCCTTTCCTGCAAAGGCTTCTCGCAGTTCCCCACCGCGGATATCGAAAACTCGCTTGTCGTCTCTCTTAGAAAGCTGATGGATTCGTCATCGTTATCACAGGTCCCTCCCCTGGTCATTTCCTCTGTGGCGAAAATAAACAGGGAAGATATTTCCCGTGATCTTCATAGCGCCGGCTTCCCGTCAACTTTGTGGCTTGAACCAGGCGCGGGATTTCCCTTTTCAATCGTCTATCAAAACATTTCCTCGCTCGGTGCCGACCGGCTCGCCAATTGCCTTTACGCACATGAAGCGCGCTCGGGACAAAGCAGCATCATCATAAGCGCGGGCACGGCGATAACCGTGGATTTTCTGAAGAACGGAAAGGAATTCTGCGGAGGGACGATTCTTCCCGGCATTTTCACCCAGCTTAAAAGCCTGCACGATCACACGGGCGGCCTGCCGCTCATCGAGCTTGACGAGGGCGCGACGGAATTTCCCGGAACGTCGACGCGGGCTTCGATGGTTACCGGCGTCACCTACGGCACCGCGGGCGCTCTGTCGTTTCTCGTTGAACGGTACAGGCAGCAGTTCGGGAGCGGCGCGAAGGTGCTTGCGACCGGCGGATCATGGAACCTGGTGGAGAAGCTGGTGACGTTTGATTTCAGGTATGTGAAGGAGATGACGCTGGTCGGAACCGGATTATTCTGGACACACCATTCCCAAGCGTGACAATACTGCTCGGCACGCTCCTGCATCTTTTTCTTTCCGGTGCTTATTTATGATCCGCCTTGCCTGTGGCTGCCTTTCTATCCTCTTTGTAAACTTTGAGCTGGCATCCTTTTTTCCTTATACATTATAAAAAACATTCAATCGCATTTTGCCGGTGCATTAATTCAACAGACGCAAAAACGCGTCTCTCTCCGATTCTCATTCCAGCCTGATTTTTTAATTTAATTGACATAATTACAATGTTTTAGAACTTATCCGCCTCTCATTGGCATCAGCTTTGCCGTCCCCCGTCAGTGTGGTTCGAAAAAATTTTTCAATAAACAAAGGAGCGGAAATGAACGCAATGAAAATAATGCTTCCGGTCATTGTGCTGGAACTGCTGCCGATATTGTGCCCGGCGCAGGAAAAGCCGCGCATCGCCGTTCTGCAGTTGAAAAATGAAAACGCCGGGGCCCTGGAAGCCACGGTCATGACGCACTTGCTCGAAAACTACTTTGTCAATACCGACCGTTACACGGTGCTCGAACGCCGGGAAATCAACCAGGTGCTCAGCGAACAGGCCGCCGGCTTTGAAGTGGCGACCGACACCGATGCCGCTCGGTTCGGCAAGCTCCTCAAAGTGCAGGACGTCATCACCGGCACGCTGATGGTTTTCGAGGGGCGCTATCTCTGCGAAGTTCGCATGATCAACGTCGAAACGTCTTCCATCGAAAAAAGCTGCACCGAAACATGCGAGACCAACGACAGCTTCGCCGTCGCCGCAAAAAGAATCGTTGAAAAAATCAGCGGGGAAACAATACAAAACGCCGCCCCGCTTTCGCCCGAGGAACAGCCGGGCACCGCCGGAGAAGTCAAGGAACCCAGGGAACTGGCGCATTTCCGCGGCGCCGGCCTTTCCTCGGACGACTGCGACCGCTTCCTGAAATCGGGCCTGTCCCTTGACGCATGGGCTAGAAAATCGCGCACCTCCCCCTTGCTGGCGGGCTGCCTTGGCATGCTGCCGGTGGCAAGCGGGCATTACCTGACCCGCAATTACGGTCTGGCGGTATTTTTCTCCATTGTCAAATCACTTTCCCTGGTCGCCATCAGCCAGACCGCGGGTAAAAATGACGAACGGCAGCAGTGGGCCATCGGGTACGCCGTGGCGTGCGGCGCTGCCACGGTTGCTGACGTCATCACCTCGGCGACGTCGGCCGCGGCATTCAACAGCGGCCTCGACAAACTGTCGCAGGTTTCAATGGCGAACCCTTGCAATAATCCCGGACTTTCACTCACCATCACTTTTTAAAAGGAGGACATCATGAAAACGACTTTCGTCCGTTTCGCAGGCATCATCGCGCTGCTGGGAATCGCGGCAACGGCCAGCGCAAACGTCAAGCTCACGCCGTCCGAGAACCATACCATGTACGGCGTCGGGCTGTGCGTTGACCAGATCCCGGTGTCCATGGCGACCCTCACCATTCCGCTCTCCTATTTCGCGTACGAGCGGCAGTTCGCCAAACCCACCAACCTGCTCCGCGGAGGGCTTGAAATCGGCGTGTTCGGCTTTTACGGGATCCTGCCCATACCCGAAGTCGGCACGAACTTTTACGTCTTCGGCGAGGACCGTACCTTTCAGATCAAGATCGGGTGCAACGGGTTTTATGATGTGTTCGTGGGCGGCCACGGCGGGCTTGCGGTCAAAACGGGCCTGATCGCCAACAACCGGTTCGACTTTGACATCATGGTGGTGCCGCCGGGGCTGGCCACGGATTCCCGGCGTTCCTATCAGGAGGCGCTGGGGCTTGAATCAAAGGAAACGGCGGACGCGTATTACGCAGAACATCACTACCATATAAAACTGCCGTATTTCGGGCTGCTTGTCGGTCTGCGGTTCTAAGGTAACGGGACCAATCAAAAAGCCGTTCCGGGAAGAAACGGGACGGTTTTTTTAATTGACAGCCGGTAATGTTTTATCTTTTTTTGCGCCGGAACGCGCCGAAAATCCCGCCGCCGAAACCGCCGATTCCCAGCATGAACCCGAAATCGTACCAGCGGCCGGCATTGGGAAAGGCGTAGATCCTGATGTCAGTGAACAGGCTTACAATGAATGTTATGGGCGCGATGAAGCCGTGCAATAGGCCTTTCCAGAAACCGGGAAGGCCGTGGCCGAGAGGGAAGGGCTGGTGGGCGCAGCCGGCAGAAATGAGTACAATACTGAGTATCAGGATGATGATAAATAGTGCAGAGCGATTCATAAATTTTTCTTTCTTTATGTGGGCTGTGTTACAGCACGCAAAATGACTATGGAGCAATATGAAAATCCTTCATAATAGGAACTGACATTTTGTCAACAACATAACTGTCCGCCAGAAAATCATGGACGGCTCTCTTCTTTTTGTTACATGCGATAACAAGGCAATCAACAAATATTAAAAAGGAAGAAAACGAGTCAATAAAATTCATCGGCCCGGCATAAGTAGTAATCATTTTTGACGATTCATTGATGCCGGTATATACTATACCATCCGGAATATGATGAAAAGCGTACATTTGCTTCAAGACGGTCGCAACTGATGAAAGAAAATAAGGCAAATAACGTATCAGAGCCGATTGAACGGAAAGATATCCGCCATTTTTATAGACGATGCGGTACCCCAGAAAAAGCTTCCCCGGCGTTCCGCCAAATTTCGTCAAAAAGAAAATGTAAAAAAAGTAAATGAGTGCAGCAGTAATGATTGCCGGGACAACGGTTTTGTGATTAAAATTGAACTTAATAAGTGGGAAATTAAAAAGGATGACCGGTAAAAGAACCACACCATCAACAATCATTGCAACTACCCGCCGCCAGAATCCTATGTAGGTAATGGTTGTTTCATTTTCCATTTTCCCCTCACTTTGCAACTGCCTTCATCGCCTTGTAAATATTCCCCTCAACATCACCCGCCACCATCGAATATTCCCCCAGCTCCTTTGCCGCCTCGTCCCCCGCCTTTGCATGGAGGTACGCGCCGAGGACCGCCGCGTCGGTGACGGAGCAGCCCTGGGCCGCAAGCGACGTGATGATGCCGCTCAGCACGTCGCCGCAGCCGGCGGTCGCCATTCCTGAATTGCCGTAAGGCGACAAGTACGCCTTTCCCGACGCCTCGGCAATGATGGTCGGGTTCCCTTTGTAAAGGATGGTCATTGAGAATTCCTCGGCCTTCTTTCGCAGCTGTTCTATGATGCCCGCGGGTTCCGGGGGCATGGCGCCGAACAGCCGCTCCCATTCGCCCGCATGCGGGGTGATCACGAGCGGCGCCTTGCGGCCGCCGAGCAATTCGGTTTTTCCCTTGAACGCGTTGATGCCGTCCGCGTCAAGCACCACGGGTGCCGGACATTTGCCGACAAGAAGCCGCACCAGCTTGCCGGTTTCCTCGCTGTGCGAAAGGCCGGGGCCGATACAGACGGCACTCGCCTTTTTCATGAGTTCCAGTACCTGGTCCGATGCGGAAAACGCGGCAGCGCCGCCCGGTGTTTCTTCCATGGAATGGAGCACGACTTCGGTGAGTTTGGCCGCAAGCACGGGTATTGCGCTCTTCGGCGACGCCAGATGCACCATGCCGCAGCCGGTGCGCAGGGCCGACATGGACGCGAGCGTGGCGGAGCCGGTCATGCCCTGCGATCCCGCCAGTATGAACGCCACGCCGTGGTCGAATTTGGAGCCTGCCGGCTTTCGCAAGGGCAGCATTTTTTTTAAATCGGCGTATTCGGGAAGAAAAATGTTGGACCAGTATTTTTCAACAACAGGCTGCGGATATCCCAAGTCTTTTATGTAAAGAGCGCCCACGTTGGCGCGGCCGGGATAAAAGTATGCGCCTATTTTGGGAAACCCCATGGTGACCGTTGCGCCGGCCCTGATGCAGGCCTTGGCCGGCACTCCCCTGTCGTTGTCCAGGCCCGACGGCGTGTCAACCGAGAGCACCGGCACGTTCGCGCCGTTGATTGCCTCAATAACCTCTGCGTGGAAC
Source organism: Chitinivibrionales bacterium (assembly GCA_035516255.1). NCBI lineage: Bacteria > Pseudomonadati > Fibrobacterota > Chitinivibrionia > Chitinivibrionales > Chitinivibrionales bacterium. Next base: position 11,347 of record DATJAL010000013.1, read on the forward strand.
TCATGCGGCTCGCCTTTGAGGCCGGTGCCGAGCAAGGCGTCGATGATGAGACTGCATTGGGAAAGGTTGCCCAGGTCCGCCACGTCGTCGAGCACGAGAAAATTTCCCTCGCCGGCGTCGTATGCCTCGAAGGCGAGCTTTGCCTCGCCCTGCAGCTCGTCGGGCTGGCACAGCACGTAGCACATGACCTTGTATCCCGCGTCGAGCAGGAGCTTTGCAGCGGCAAACCCGTCGCCGCCGTTGTTGCCCTTGCCGCACACGATCACGATGTCGCCGCTCCGCGGCGTGGGCACCAGGCGGCGGGCCGCGTCGAACAGCCCGGCCGCGGCCTCCTTCATGTACGAAAACCCCACGGACGTCTTGCCGCCGATTATCTTTTCGTCAATCTTGCGCATCTGCGCAACGGTAAGGACAGGAATCATGGTTGATCCTTTTCAAGAGTCTTTTCGGCCGGTGTCATGAATAATATAGTAGAGAGCCGCCTAAAGTCAAATAGGCGACATCCGGGAACAACTATTTTATAATTGATGCACCGCCTGTTCATCGCAATAGACTTTCCCGACGAGACGAGGGATGCCATCGCCAACATCTGCTTTGGCGTGCCCGGCGCAAAATGGGTTTCCAAAGACCAGTTGCATCTCACCATCCGTTTTATCGGCGACGCCGACGACGGCCTGTTTTCGGAAATCGCCCAGACCATGCACGACGTGAATGCTTCCCGCTTCAATCTCACGCTCAAGGGCGTGGGATATTTTCCGCCGCATAAAAAACCGAACGTGCTCTGGGTGGGCATCGAGCAAAGCGAGGGGCTCATGCTGCTGCGCGACGAGGTAGAAGGCCTGTTGGAAGAGCTCGGGCTCGAGCCCGAGGCCAGGAAATTCAGCCCGCACCTGACTGTTGCGCGGCTGCGCCCGGAGGCGCCGCTCTCGAAAATCACCGGATTCTTATCCGCGAACAATCTTTTTAAGGCGGAGGACGTGCCTATCACGGAATTTCATTTGTATTCGAGCGTGCTCATGCCGGCCGGGGCGGTGCATACGATCGAGGAATCGTATCAATTGTTGTAGTTGGCAGTCGACGGAAAAAGCGGAAAGTTGAAGGTTGAAAAATGGAACATGATTGATTATTTGTCAAGTAAATTTTATTCTGTTTTCGCTGACCGCTGAAATCTGACAAGTGACCGCTGTTTTCTGACCGATGACTGCTGACCACTGACCGCTGTTTTCTTCCGCTCTGTCACTTTGTTACTTTGCATCTTTGTCTCTTTTTTGAATCCACAACCGCTTCACCTTTCTTCTCTCCTCCACAAATGCAAACGCCGATTCGGCCGTGGAATTGACGACGAGCTTCTCGGGAAACCCCGCCGCCTTCAGCAACGGCCGCACCGAATCGTCGCGGCCGACCTCGCCGAGCGCGTGCGCGTCGGAGTTCACGGCGACCCTGCAACCGGCGCGTTTGCATGAGTCAAGCAATTCGATCATGCGCTCGGGCATGACGCGGCCATTCAGCACTTTGGAGTTATTGCATTCCAGGGCGATCCCGCGCTCCTTTGCGAATGCGGCGAGCCTGTCGAATTCCAGCGGATAGTGCACGTCCTCGGGATGCGTCACGATGTCGACGAACGGGTTCTTTTCGAGGGCGCGCAGCAGAAGCGCGGTGTTGTGCCCCGGCGGTTTTCCTGTTGGAAGAGGGGGATGCAGGCCGAGCAGGACGATGTCGGCGTATTTGAGCATCTTTTGCGGAAAGTCAATGTCACCTTCGTCGGAGACAATGTTGGATTCGAGTCCCTTGAGCAGCCGGATGCCCTCGACTGGTTCTTTCAACCTGTCCCAGAACGTGGTGGGCGGCCCGCCCTCGAGCTTCGGGCCGTGGTCGGTGATGGCAAGCGCGACAAGTCCGCGCGCCTTTGCCGTGGCCAGCATTTCGACAATTGAATGCAGGCCGCATTTGGAGAAGTGTGTGTGGGAATGGAAGTCAACGGAAAGCATAATGGTTGTTTGTCAATTTTACTTTCAAAAATAAGACTGGGCGTTCCGCGGCTTCGCCACGATAACCTCACCCCGGCCTACAGGCCACCCCTCTCCCGCAAGAAGAGGGGAAATGCTTTTGTTTGTTTTTGTTTACCCGGGGCGCTGCCCGGGCTATAAATATTTCGCGCTTACAGGGCTCACACAAAACTACCAACTATTTTTCTGAACAACTGCCGCACGCGGGTGCGCCCGGCAGATGTGTGAAGCTTGCAACTGCAGGTACCCGGCCGCACCCAGGAGGGGGTAGCGGAGGACCGGTCGCGCAGTTTTTCAGGCACGAATCCGGAGAAAATATTATAGCGCGACCGGGCCGAAGCGAGGGGGAAACTTCCACCGCCAGATTATTTTTTTGTCAGATTTATATCCAAAAGACAATTTCTTACTTTATATGCTGCACCACCGCCGGCGAATAATCTTTGTTCGGTTGCACCGACAGCACCTCCACCTCGAAAATGAGCGTCGCGTCCGGACCGATGTCCGGGGCCGCGCCGCGCTCCCCGTAGGCGAGGTTCGCGGGCACAAACAGCTTGGCCTTGGTGCCCACGGGCAGAAGCTGCAGGCCCTCGGTCCATCCCGGGATCACCCTGCCCACCGCGAAGGTGGAGGGCTGCCCGCGCTTGTAGGAGTTGTCGAATTCCTTTCCGTCAACAAGCGTGCCGCGGTAATTCACGGTCACCAGGTCGCTCGCCTTGGGCTTGGGCCCGGCGCCCTGCTTCTCGATCATATATTGGAGGCCCGAGGCGGTGGTGATCACGCCTTTTTCGGTCTTGTTCTTTGCCAGAAATGCCTCGCCCTCCTTGGAGTTCTTTTCGCCGAGCGCCTTTGCCTTGGCGGTCTGTTCCTCCTGCACGGTTTTTGAGAACTCCTGCTTCACCCGGAATGCCTCCTCCGGCGTGAGCAGGGATTTCTTTCCCGTCAAGGTGTCTTCGATGCCCTGGAACAGCGCGGCGCGGTCGATGGTGAGGCCCATCTGCTTGAGATAGGCGCCCATGTCCTGGCCTATCGTATAGCTCACCTTCTGCTGCTTCGACGACAGCTCGGTCATCCGCTGCTTTGACGAGCAGGAGAAAAGCGCCAGGCATGCGAGCCCTGCGCAAGCCAGGATTATAAGTGATTTTTTCATGAACGCGGCCCCGTTTCTATTGATTGAGGTGAAGAAAAAAGCAAGACCGGTTGATCTTGCTTTTTTCATAGTTGCCGACACGATTTCCGGCCGCGCTTACTTTTTCCGTTTCGCAACCGGCTTTTTCGCCTTTGCCGCCTTTTTCGCGGCAGGCTTTTTCAACTTCTGCGCGTCTTCGACGGCCGCCTGCGCGGCGGCGAGCCGCGCAATGGGAACGCGGAACGGCGAACAGGAAACATAATTCATGCCCACGCGGTGGCAAAACTTCACCGAATCCGCGTCGCCGCCGTGCTCGCCGCAGATGCCCACCTTGAGCTTGGGCCGCACCGAGCGTCCGCGCTCGATGCCGATCTTGATGAGTTCGCCGATGCCCTCCTGGTCGATGGTCTGGAACGGGTCGGCAAGCAGGGTCTTCTTGTTGAGATAGTCGGGCAGGAAGCTGCCGATGTCGTCGCGCGAAAAGCCGAAGCCCATCTGCGTGAGGTCGTTGGTGCCGAACGAGAAGAACTCGGCGGTGGAAGCCATTTTGTTCGCGGTGAGCGCGGCGCGCGGGATCTCGATCATGGTCCCGTACATGAACGGGATATCCTTGAGCCCCACCTTGACGCACGCTTCCGGGTATACCCTGTCAACGATCACCTTCTGGTCGTTGATCTCCGCGACTGTGCACGTCACCGGGATCATGATCTCCGGATAGGCCTTCTTGCCCTCCTTGATGAGCTCGCCGGCCGCTTCGAGGATCGCGCGCACCTGCATCTCGGTGATCTCGGGATAGGTGATGCCCAGGCGCACGCCGCGGTGGCCGAGCATGGGGTTGTTCTCGCGCAGGCCCTCGGCGCGCTTGTGCAGTTCCGTTTCGTCAACGTGGAGTTCCCTGCCGAGCGCGGCGAGCTTATCGGCCGCGTGCGGCACGAACTCGTGCAGCGGCGGGTCGAGCAGCCGGATGGTGACCGGCCTGCCGCCCATGGCCTCCATGGTGGCCTTGATGTCGTTTTTGACATACGGGAACAGCTCGGCCAGGGCGGCCTTGCGCTCGTCGAGCGTCTTGCTCATGATCATCTTGCGCAGCAGGAACAGCGGCTTGTCGGAGCCCTCGCCGTAGAACATGTGCTCGGTGCGGAACAGCCCGATGCCCTCGGCGCCGAACTCCACCGCCTTCTTCGCGTCCTTGGGCGTGTCGGCGTTGGTGTGCACGTTGAGCACGCGCGCCTTGTCAACGAGCGCCATGAAGTCTTTGTAGGTGGCGTTGGCGGCAAGGTCCACGTCGATAAGCGCGAGGCCGCCTTCGTACACGAGGCCCTTGGTGCCGTTGAGCGTGATCCACTCGCCCTCGCGCACGGTATGGCCTTTCTTGGTTGTGAAGTGCTTGTTGTCGCCGCCGATCTCGATGTCGGCGCAGCCCACGATGCAGCACTTGCCCCAGCCGCGCGCCACGAGCGCCGCGTGCGAGGTCATGCCGCCTTTGGCCGTGAGGATGGCCTGGGCCTTGTGCATTCCGTCAACGTCTTCGGGCGACGTCTCCTCGCGCACGAGGATCACCTTTTCGCCCTTCTCGGCCCACGCAACCGCGTCCTTGGAGGTGAACACGGCGCGTCCCTTTGCGCCGCCCGGGCCCGCCGGAAGGCCCTTTGCGATGGGCGAGACCACGGCCTCGGCCTTGGGGTCGATCATGGGCAGCAGGAGCTCGACCAGCTGGTTGGGCCCCACGCGCATGATCGCGGTGTTGGCGTCGATGAGCTTTTCTTTGTACATGTCAACGGCCATTTTCACCGCGGATACGCCGTTACGCTTGCCCACACGGCACTGCAGCATGTACAGCTTGCCCTTCTCGATTGTAAACTCGATGTCCTGCATGTCCTTGTAATGCTGCTCGAGCGCCTTCTGAAAGCCGAACAGCTGCTGGTAGCATTCCGGAAACGCCTTTTCGAGCGTGGCCAGGTGGCGGCTCTGGTCGTTGGCCGAGTTCGCGTTGATGGGCGCCGGGGTGCGGATGCCCGCCACCACGTCTTCGCCCTGCGCGTTGATGAGGTATTCGCCGTAGAAGTGGTTGTCGCCGTTGCCCGGGTTGCGCGTGAACGCCACGCCCGTTGCCGAATCCTCGCCCATGTTGCCGAACACCATGCTCTGCACGTTGACCGCAGTGCCCCAGTCGTCCGGAATTTTTTCGATGCGGCGGTAGTCGACCGCGCGCTTGCCGTTCCAGCTCATGAACACCGCGCCGATGCCGCCCCACAATTGTTCCTGCGGTGTTTCCGGGAACGACTGGCCGAGCTGAGTCTTCACCATTTGCTTGAACTCGGCAACGAGCGCCTTGAGGTCATCGGCCGTGAGGTCGGTGTCGCTCTTGTAGCCCTTCTGCTTTTTCACTTCCCCGAGCCTCTCGTCCATCAGCTTGCGGATTCCTTTTCCGCCCGGAAGTTCGATGCCGGCGGCTTTTTCCATGACCACGTCGGCGTACATCATCACGAGCCTGCGGTATGCGTCGTAGGCAAAGCGCGGATTGTTGGTTTTGGCGATGATCCCCTGGATGGTGGTGTCGTTAAGCCCGATGTTGAGCACCGTGTCCATCATACCGGGCATGGAGCGGCGCGCTCCCGAACGAACCGACATGAGCAGAGGGTCGGAAGGATCGCCGAACTTTTTGCCCATGATCTTCTCGACTTGGGCCATGGCCTTGTTCACCTGGTCCTTGAGTTCCTTGGGAAAGGTTTTCTTGTTGTCATAATAGTAGGTGCACACTTCGGTGGTGATCGTGAATCCGGGGGGCACGGGAAGTTTGAGCGCCGGATGTCCGGCCATTTCGGCAAGGTTCGCGCCTTTGCCGCCCAGAAGGTTTTTCATCGACTCGTTGCCGTCGGCTTTGCCGCCGCCGAAGAAGTACACATACTTAGCCATAAGGCCTCCTGCTGATTTGATATGGGTAATGGTAAAAAATGTTGGCGAAAAAGAGTATCAAAAATATATGGTTTCGAGAGTGTTTTCAATTATTCTGTGTTTTATAATAGTATAAGAATTTGGGCGTTTCCCCGTCGCATAGGGGCGGTTCGCGAACCGCCCCCTACGCGACGGGGTCGGCCCTCCTTCCTAACGCTGGAGCTAAGACATTCTTGCCGGCCTTGTTTTACTCCCCCTTATCAAGGGGGAAACCGCCGAAGGCGGAGGGGATATTCCGCAGCGGTTGCGTTGCGAAGGTGCGGCGCCTTGAAAGCGTAATTGTAGAAATTCTTTTTAATGAAGAAATTATTTGGACATTAATTAATCTTAATTCGCTCGAAACGAAATTAACAGGTGACCGGAGTCGCTGCTGTTTGTAAAGAAAAAACTGTTCGCCGACGCGTTAGGGGCGACTGCAGGGTGCGCTGGAGCGCATTGCCGGCCGACCCCGCCGCGAAGCGGCATCGGGCGGTCCGGCAACGAGGCGAATAGCCGAGCCCGGAAGGAGAACCGACCCCGCTTGCATTTATGCAAGCGGGGGAACGCCCATCTTTTTAAAATTATTTAGCGAGTATCTTCCACTCAACACGTCTGTTTTTCGCATGGCACGACTCGTCGGCGCCGCAATTGGGGAACGCGGGCCGTTCCTTGCCGTAGGAGGTGATTTCCATGCGTTTGTCGGGGATGCCGTAGGTGGTGAGGTAGTTCTTCACGGTGCGGGCGCGGCTTTCGCCGAGGCCCACGTTGTATTCGGCGGAACCGCGCTCGTCGGCGTTGCCCTCGATGAGCACGCGGATGGCGGTGTTGCTTTGCAGAAAGGGCGCGATCTTCTCGAGCTTCGACACACTCTCGGGAAGCAGGTCATACTTGTCGTATGCGAAATAGACCGGGACCAGCACTTCTTTCATCTTGCTGTCGAGGTCCTCCACCTTGAACGAATCGCTGAGCTGCACGGCCTGCTCTTCGGCGGGCTTGGGCGCGACGGTCTCGGCCTTGGGCTTCTGCAGGGGCTCCTGCACCTTGGTCACTTTCTTCGCGCATCCCATTGCGATCAACAGACAGGCGGCAACGGCCGCTGCAATCATTGCTGTTCGACGTACCATGATAAACCTCCTCACTGTTTTTAACAACCGGTTTTCATTCATTAAAATATCAAAAAATTTGGGGAACTGCAAACATTACCTTGCATTCATCAGGATTTTTTTGCCCCGGCGGTTATGCTCGGAAGCTCGAGCCCGCATTTCGCCTCGGCGACGCGGCGGCATGAAACGCCGGTTATTTCCGCCGGCGTTCTTGATGCCGGCCACACGGCGGCACTGTTGATTTTTTCTTTTTTCGCGGCGCTTTCGATTGAGGCGCAGATCGGATCACCGTCGCGCAGGCGCATCACCACGACCCTGCCCGCCTTTCCGATTTCATATTCCATGCGATATCCCTTTACGAATAAAAGCAATAATTATATTATTAGTACAGGAAACAGTTTTTTTCACCCCACGCTACGGATCGACAACGATGCTCTTCAAAAAAAGGCCGTCCTGGTACTGGTTGACCATGTGGGCCCTGGTGTTTGCCGGGTTCCTCTACAGCATTGCCCGCTTCTTTCTGCACGCCGTTGACAAAGAAACGCGCGAAAAGCCCAGAAAGCAGGTCAAAAAGTCGACATCCTCGCCGTGGGAAGAGCTGTTCGTTTAATGCGTTGATGCGTGTGTGCGAGAACGCGTAAATGCGAATAAAATCATACTCTTCTTTTTAATTTGTAACATCTTTCTCGAATTTTCGCTTGCACGCTTTCCCGCGTTTTCGTTTTATTTCCCGGTCAACGGTTCACTCTTCCTTGTCTTAAAATCGATGCAGAAGCTTTCGTCAAGCGCCAGAATTTCCTGGAAAAACCCGTTGAACCCGAGCCGCTCGCAGTAATACTGCACCGTTTCGTATTCCCGCCGTGAAATGCCGCGACGCAGTTCGGGAAAATTGTCCGCCTTGAACATGGGCCGGAACTGCGCCATGAGGCTTATGAAAATATCGGCCGGATCGAATGTGGCGGCGAGGAATTCCAAGACTTTTTCGGAAAACGCCCTTCCCTCGGGCAACACAAGATGCCTAACGCACATTCCCCTGTACGCGATGCCGTCTTTATCCGTTTTGAGCGGCCCCACCTGGCGGAACATCTCGCGTATGGCTGCCTGGTTGTTTTCCACGTAATCGGGCGCTTTACAATAGCGCATTGAGGATTCGTTTGACCCGTATTTCATGTCCGGAAGGTAAATATCAACCACTCCCCGAAGCGGCACAAGCGTCTCGGCCAGTTCATAGCCGCTTGAGTTCCAGACAACGGGAAGCCAAAGACCTTTTGACGCCGCGATTTTAAGCGACCGGAGAATGTTCGGCAAATAATGCGTGGGCGTCACGAAGTTGATGTCATGTACGCCCGTCTCCTGAAGCCAGAACATTTTCTCCGCAAGCTTCTCTTCAGAATAATGTTCTCCCTCGCCCTCCTGCGAAATCTGATAATTCTGGCAGAAGCAGCAGCGCAAAGAGCAAAAGGAGAAAAACACCGTGCCCGAGCCGCGCGTTCCCGAAATGGGAGGCTCCTCGCCGTGATGGGGGAAAATGCTTGAGATAAAAAGTTCAGAACCCGCGCCGCAGATTCCTTTCTTTCCCGCACGCCGGTCTACGCTGCATTTGCGGGGACAAAGCATGCAGGGAGATGCAAGAGATTCGGCGGCGGAGATGCGGGAGTTCCAGTCGGATTCGGAAAGAAAGGTGTAGGAGGCGGGATGGATCATGATAGGGCGAAAAATACTTTAACCCGAATCATTCATGAATTTAAAAAAATCCCTGTAGAGACTTATACCAATGCCCTCTAGTATTGCCCAAATCCCAAGCCCCAAGCATCGACAGAATCCTTCGAAACTAAGTGCAAAGTCGCCTACTGCAGGGTTTAACAAGTCTGATGCTTGATTGGCTTTCAACTCTGTACGTTTTACAATAGCTTTGCTGTCAACCGCCGATCTAACTGCTATTCCATGTCTAATTAGCCAGTCGCCCCCACAATAGAGCAACCGTTGAAAACCTCCCGGGGGAGGTTGGAGGGCGATATAATCGCATTTTCCTTAGCGGGTCTAAGGGCCGGCTAGGCCCTTCCATATCTTGAATTTATTCTCGATTATTAATTTTTCAGACTCCGAACCAGAAATTTCGGCTCTTATTCTTTATCCTTAAAATTATCCAGCGGTATAAAATCATTCTCCGCATCCGCCTGTTCCGTCGGCGCCGCGGGGATTGCCGTGAACCCGTACTGGTCCGGGTGTTCCGAGATGATGAGCAGCGCGATGACGCGCGGGATGTATTCGTTGGTCTCCTCGGCGAGGTATCCCATTCTGTAAATGTACCAGAAGTCGCGGTTGCGCATGGGATTGTCGATCTTGCGCAGCGCGCCCACCACGCGGGCCTCGCCCGCGTTGTAGGCGGCCATGGCCAGCATCACCGAGCTTTTGCCGCCGAAGATGGCGATGAGCTCCCTGAAATATTTCGCCGCGGCGTGCGTTGCCTTTTCCGGCTCGCACCGCTCGTCGACGCCGCCTTCGATCTTCAGGCCGTAGCGCCTGCCGGTCTCGGTCATGAACTGCCACATGCCGCGCGCGCCGGCGTGCGACAGGGCGCGCGGGTTGAAACCGCTCTCGAGCATGGAGACGTAGGCGAGGTCTTCGGGCAGGTTGGCGGCGTGGAAAATGCGCCTGATCATGGAAAAATATTTTTCCTTGCGGCCGATGTACTTTGCGATGGTGGCGTGCAGGTCGCCCGAGTAAACGCCGATATGGTACCGCACGCGGTCCACCATTTCCTTGGGGATGTGGTAGTCGGTCTCGCCGAACCGCATGAGCACCTCGTCGATGGTCTTTTCGAGCGGGTCGGAGTAGAACTTGCCGAAGTCGTTTTCGTGCACGTCTTTCTTCACCGCGGAAAGCTGCGTCTTTGCCTTGTCAAGTTCGTTGATGAGCGAATCGAGCTTGCGCCGGTTGGCGTCCGGGTCCTTGTTGGCGGCCTCGATCTGCGCCTCGTAGGCGTCGAGCTTGGCGCGCAGCGAAAGGCCCTTTGACAGAAGCGACTTGTACTGGTATGCCCGTATGGCGAAAAAAGAAATGGCCGTTATTGAAACGGCCACCACGGCGCACAGGATGACGACCCATTGTTTCGACGACCGCCGGTGCGCGACCGCCGCGGTGCGCAGCATTGACGCCTGCGTGTCGCTGATCTTGCCCCGTTCGATGATCTTGTCAACGCGCTTCTCGTCGCGCATGAGCTTCTGCATGTCGCTCGCGCCGAGTTTCTTCTCCAGGATTTTTTTTTCCATGTCCATGGTCTGCGACCCGCCGGAAAACCCCGCCTCCCTGGGCATCCTGAGCTTCACCTTGGTGATAAGCTCCTGGTCTTCCTTGCCCGTAGTCTCGGAAGGCGGCTTTTTGGCGTATTGCTGCATTTCGTCTTCCACGGTGCGTACGCTCGTCGATTCGGCCGACACCATGCCGGGTCTTGCGCCCGCCGAGAGGTCCGGCTCGGTCTCGGACCTTATGAGTTTCAGCCGCGGGCCCGCTTTACCGAACCCGAGCATGTCGCCGGGCGAGAGCTCGCGCTCCCCCACCTTTTCCTCGTTGACGTATGTGCCATTGGTGCTTTCGAGGTCCTGCAGGGTTATCCGATCGCCGTTTTTGTAAATGATGGCATGGTGGCCGGAAACGCTTTTTTCACTCGAATGGAGCGGCAACGTGTTCTGCGAGCTGCGGCCCACGCTGATTGCGCCGTCGGAAAGAAGGTAGCGGCGGCCTTTTTCAATGCCCTGGATGACTTCGAGATAATGGTAGCTCATAGATCCTGTATGATAAAACGGTTATCCAAAATATCTATTCACCAATCCCTCCAGAATACCGTACCCCGACACCGCTCCCATGTCCCGCAGCGCCCTGCACAGGTCCTGCTCCATTGCCGCGGCCGATTCGTAGCGGTCTTCGGCCTTCTGCGCCATTGCCCTTGCGATCACCGCGATGAGCGGCTTGGGAACGGCGTCGGCGGCCAGCAGCTTGTATTGGCCGGTTGACTTTGCGGAAAGAAGGGCCGGCAGCTCGCGCTGCGGGAACGCGCGCTGGCCCGCCAGGAACTCGTAGAGCGTGGCGCCGAGCGCGTAGATGTCCACGCGGCCGGTCATTTCCTTGCCGGTCATCTGCTCGGGCGCGAGGTACGGCAGCGTTCCCACCACAAGGCCGCTTTCCATGGTGTGCAGGCTCACGTCCTGGGGGCGGGCGATGCCGAAATCGGTGAGCTTGACGCGGCCGCTCTTGCTGAGCATGATGTTGGCCGGCTTCAGGTCGCGGTGGATCACGCCCTTGTACGACGTGCCGTAAATCACGGCGGTCTTTTTGTGCGCGTATTCGAGCGCGCGGCACACGAGCGCGCCGACGGCCGCGGTCTCCTGCGGGGTAAGCACCCGGCATTTTTTCTGCACGTCGTCCATTGCCGCGCCCGGCACGTATTCCATCTCGATGAACGGGAGGCCGTACCACTCGCCCACGTTGTAGAACTGCACGATGTTCGGGTGCTGGAGCTTTGACAGAATGCGAATCTCGGTCTCGAAGCGCGCGAGCAGGTTTTCCGACTGGCCCGGCTTGATCACCTTCACCGCGCGGAAAACCTCGAGCCGCGGCTGCCATACGAGATACACGTCGGCCATGCCGCCGCTGCCGAGGAACTTCACGATCTTGCCGCCGCTCAAGTCCTGGAACTTCGCAGCAAAAGGCGCAGCGGCGCCTTTTGCTGCGGCAGGACGCTCGGCAACGGTGGAGCCTGTAAAGGTCTCATCGATTTTGTCCGGCGCCTGCGCAGGCGCCTCGGTGAGCTGCTCGCTCACATGCTTTGCCGTTGCAGACCGGGGAAGCTCGCGGATGAAATCCTGCGCCTGGGGCGGCGAAAGCGAGTCTTTGTCCGCTGCCGGCGGCACGTCAAACGAAAGCGCCGCGGTCTCCACGATCGAGGGAACGCCCTTTGCCGCGGCAAGGTACAAAACGGAGAACATCCACGCGTACACCTGAAAGGCCGGGTTCCAGAAATAATGGAACTTTCCAAATGCGAAAACGCCGGCGCCCGCGCTCAGCGCGACCACGGCAAACCCCGCGGCTAGCATCAGCGCCTTCCGCTTTGACGGCACCACGAGCGCGAGCCCGGGAAAAATGAGCAGCGCGAGAAGGATATTGACAAGCGCGCCAGCGGCGCCGGCGGTACGGACCCACGATCCCTGCAGAACGTCCATTGCCGAAGTGGCCCATAGTTCAACGCCCGGGAACTGCGGCCCGGCCGGCGTGGTGAAGAAGTCTGCGCCGGCAAGCGCGTCGGTGATGCCGACGAACACCAGCTTGTCGCGCAGCAGCGCCGGATCAACCGCGCCGTTGAGCACCTGCACCGCGGAAATGGTCTTTATAGTGCCCGGCCTTCCGCGGAAATGCAGGAGCGCGCTGCCGGCATAGGCCGACAGCGGAACATGCCTGTCGCCGACAATGACCTGCGGCTTTCCGTCGAATACGAACCGGTCAGGCTTGACGCCCATGTACGCGGCGGCAGCGCACAGGCCGAACGACGGATAATACTCGTCGCCGGCCTTTATCACGTGCACGATCTCGCGCAGCTTCTGGTCGACCTTGTTCGTGGTGACGTTGATGGCCCCGCTCCGGCCGGCCGACGCGGCAAACGCGCCGTCGGATGCGTCCATCCGGTTTGCGGAAAAAAGACGCAGGCCGCCGAGTTTCTCCTTGCTTGTCACCATCAGAAAGCGCTGCCGGAACACCTCCGGCGGCACAACGGCGCCGGTGTCGCCCGGCTGGAAGCTCGCGCGGAACGGCAGGAGCAGATTGTTTACTTTTGCGAACGCCCTCGCGAGGCTGTCGTTTCCCTGAAGGTCCTCCTGTTTGGGCGGAAAAATGATGTCGAGGGCGACCACGCGCGGCGAGCAGGATTGCAATTTATCAACGAGCCGCGCGATGGCGGCGCGCGGCCACGGCCAGGCGCCCATGGCGCTGATGCTCTGCGCGTCGACGCCCACGATCACGACCGAGTCGCACGCGGCCGATCCCCTGGACAGCGCGAAATTCATGTCGTACAACACGTTGTCGACCAGCCGCAGCGGCCGCACAAACATCAGCGCCGCGAGAAGCAGCGTCCCGATGCCGAGCACCGCGGCCTTTGCCTTGTTCATTCCTCGTTCTCCCCGAACATCTCGGCGGCCCGCTTGTCGCGCTCCATGTTCCATTTCACCCACGAGTCGGCCTCGTCCTTCTTGAACGGCTCGACCGCCTTGGGCTTTCCCTTCTTGTCAATTCTTATCTTCTGCATGTCTCGCACGATCGACACCCACTGCTCCAGGCTCACCTCGGACGGGCCCGGCACCTCGCTGGGGCCGCTCACCTCGCCCGGCTCGCCGCCGGACGCCGCTTTCATCGAGGGGTTGTTCTTCACCGCGACCTCGCCGTTGTACACCTTGACTTCCGATGAGCTGTCCTTGTCCACCGTGGCCTCGTACACCGTGCCGTGCACGCCCGCGATGGCGGTGGGGAGCTCGAGCTCGAACCGGCTCAGCTTGTCGCGGAACTGCTTCATCTTGGTCCACACCGAGCCGAGGTTGAACCCCATTTTCGTTTCCCCCGCGGTCGACCCCGTGTCGCGGAACGCGTCGATGCTCGCGCGCGTGTTTTCCTTGAGCCTCACCACGGTCTCCTTGTTGATGATCATCTCCACCCGGCCCGTTGCCAGGGTCTGCACCACGTCGCCGGGAAACACGATCGTGTTGGGAACGAGTTTCTGGCGCGCCTTGCCGCCCTTTGCGATGAGCACCGCGTCGCCCTCCACGTAGGTGACCACGCCCTGCATGGCCTGCACCCTGCGCTCGAATACCTGGCTTGCCGGCGCCGCGGGCTTTTCGCTTTTGTAATCCGGATTGTGAAGCACGAGGGCGTCGCCCGGATGGATGACGTTGAGGTCCTTGAGCGACGGGTTGTCCTTGAGGACCGCCTTTGCGAGGTCCGCGCCCCAGTAGCCGTAGTAGTCGATGCAGACGAGGCTGACCGTTTCCCCTTTCTTGACCGTGTGCTTGAAGGTTTCCTGCGCAGGGTCGATTTTCTGCGCGGCAACGGCATTGTGGAGAAACGCCGACACGACAACGAGCGCGATGAGTCGATTGAGTTTCATGCCGAAATCCCCTGGTTAAATGGTAAAGGTGAAACGGGCCTGATGCCCGGAAATGGTCGCGTCCGAATTTATTGCAATGACAAATGACTGATGGTTTTCGACCGAAACATCCACAGGCTTGCCGGATGATAAAATTCCACAGGCCGACAGATCTTTATCAAGAAAGTCCTCAAGCATGCCCGCAATTTCCCTCTTTGATTTCTGAGAACCATATTCCAGGATTTTCATGCCGGACAGCCTTGCGATGCGGTTGACAAGGAGGTTGAAGCAAAGGCTCCTGAAGTTGTCCGCAACGCTCTCGGGGCCGGCCACGGTGACCGCCTTGTCAAGCGATGCCTTTTCAAGGGTTTGTTCAAACAGCGTGAGCCCCATGGCCGCGGCCTCATCCGCCACCTCCCGAGAAACCGCTTGGGAAAAAACCGGCGTGTCCGTAAACACGCTTTCCACTGGAAGCTTTTGCTCCTTTGCGCAAAAAGGGTCATTGTGGCCGACGATCATCTCCGCCCACCGGACGGCGGCATACCATTCGGAATTCATTCCCGATGCGAGCGAAGGCGCGCAGAGACACAGGCACCGTGAGGCGGTATTGTCCCTGAATTTTTTATAGGGCAAAAACCGCACGTCGTCGAAGAAATGGGAGATGCTCTTGCGGGAAGAGATGTCCTTTAAAAGCGGGTCATCCATGTCAAGCGGAGCAACCACGACGCATTTGAAGCGCTCGGCAGCGGCGCACAACGCCGCCAGCGCCTCCATGCTCGCGTTGGTAAACGTCACGCCGTGGTCCCACACCACGAGGTCGGGCGCCGAGCCTGCTTCCATGCAGGCGCCGAGCGCTTCGTCGAGCCTGTCCTGCATGTCTTGTGACGGGCATGAGATGACGCCGAGGGTGACTTCTTTTTCTCTTCCGATCACCTTTGCAAGCCGGGCGAGTCCCTGCCATGACAAAAATCTGGACTTGAAGAAATCCTGCGATGAAACCGCCGCTGCCTGGGCGTTGAGTTCCTGATTCAATACGGTTAGATAAGCCGAGATTTTCGATTTGTCAAACTGTTCCTCTCCTGCCGATACGGATTGAAACAAGGCATCAGTAAGGCCCGGCTGACTGCTGCCTGATTCCTTGCCCGTCTGCGGCTTCACGTCAACCATGGACAAAATCCGGTCAACGGAAGATCCCCGCGGCTTTGCTTTTGGCGCATCGACAGGTTTTTGCTGACGACCGCCTTTGGCCGGTGAAAGCATGGATATAATTCTTGATGATTCATCAGCCGGCAGTCCTGCTTTTTTTATCAAGGCAACTGCATCATTCACGCTGATTTTCCCGTCAAGCATTTGCTGCAGCGCCAAACAAGCCCTTGTCCACGGCGCAAATACGGGAACATTTGCCGCGATGCTCTCCGCCGAAAAATCCTTCATCGTCTTCACAGGATATTCAACGAAAACCTGTTTTTCACCGTCAATCAGCATATTTTTCGCATTGCCGGAAAGCAAAATCCCCGCGGACGCCATGAACTCGTTCCATTCCGCAATGTGAACGGAAACCGGCTTCTTCGAAACAAATCCGAGGTCGGAGCAGACAAGAATGTTCCACGGTTCAAGGTCAATGGCAGCGGGCTTTTTGACCGGTGCAGGACCGAGCGAAACGGAAAAGGAATCGATTTGGGATTTGTCTTTGTTCACGGGCATATCATTTATATTGCGCGATGATATATAATTTTACTTAATATATGATATTTGCTATATTTATAGGCATTAAAAAATTGCATGCACGCCTGAAATCAAGGGAAAGGCATCACCATGAACAGAAGGAATTTTCTCGCCGCATCGGCGGCCGTCGCGCTCGCGTCATGCGCACGCATGGACAAGCGCGCCGCCAGGTATGACGAACACCAATGCCCCTTTTGCACCCAGAAAGCGGGCGTATGCTCCTACTGCGGCGGCAGCGGTAAGTGCGGTTTCTGCCACGGCAAGGGAAAGCGGAAGACCGTTTCGCCCAACGTCCCCGAAGAAAACATAAAGCCGGGGTTCTACGAGGAGCAATGCCCCTACTGCAAGGGCAGCGGCGTGTGCCGCTACTGCCACGGCAACGGAAAATGCTGGGCCTGCAAGGGCACCGGCAAAGTTGACAACTGGGATTTCTACGAACAATACAAGCAGGCCGCCAAGTAGCCCGCGCACCTCCTCCAGGAGCACCGGTTCATGAAGAAAAGACCTGTCTGCCTCATCATCAGGGACGGCTGGGGACTCGGAAAAAAAGACGACACCAACGCCATTTTCAAGGCAAAAACGCCGTTTACCGACGCGTATGAAGCAGCCAATCCGGGATCGATCATCGCCACGTCGGGCCTGAGCGTGGGCCTGCCCGACGGGTACCAGGGCAACAGCGAGGTGGGCCATCTCAACATCGGTTCGGGCAGGATCATCTACCAGAGCCTCACGCGCATTGACAAATCGGTCTCCGACGGCGACTTCTTCACCAACCCCGCGTTCACCGGGGCGATCGACCTGGCCAAAAAGCGCAACGCCGCGCTCCACCTCATGGGCCTGATCCAGGAAGAGGGCGTCCACGCGGTCACGCGGCACTGCGTCGCGCTGCTCGACCTGTGCAAACGGCGCACGTTCACAAACGTCCTCGTCCACGCGCTCACCGACGGCCGCGATACGCCCCCGAAATCCGCGCGCGAGCACCTGGCGCTGCTCCAGAGCGGCATTGACAAAACAGGAACCGGCCGCGTAGCCACGGTGATGGGCAGGTACTATGCCATGGACCGCGACAAGCGCTGGGAGCGCACCGAGATCGCGTACCGCGGCCTCATGCAGGGCCTGGGCAGGGCCGTGGCGTCCTGGCAGGAGGCGATCGACGACGCCTACGCGAGCGGCGAGACCGACGAGTTCATCAAGCCGCGGACCGTCAACTATGCCGGCATCGGCAACAACGACGTCGTCATCTTCTTCAACTTCAGGTTCGACCGCACGCGCCAGTTGACAACCGCGATCATGGAGCCCGGGTTCAAGGAATTCGCCACCGTGCCGCACCGCATCCATTTCGTGGCCATGACCCACTACTACGACAACGGGCATTTCACCGAGGCGTATCCCGAGATCCAGAACGCCAACATCCTCGGCGAGGTGCTGAGCAACAACGGCCTCAGGCAGCTGCGCTGCGCCGAGACCGAAAAATACGCGCATGTCACCTTCTTCTTCAACGGCCTGCGCAACGAGCCGTTCGAAAACGAGGACCGCATCCTCGTGCCCAGCCCCAAGGTGGCCACCTACGACCTCAAGCCCGAGATGAGCGCGTTCGAGGTGCGCGACAAGCTCGTGGCCGCGATCAAAACGGGCGCGTACGACGCCGTGATCATGAACTTCGCCAACTGCGACATGGTCGGGCACACCGGCGTGTTCGGGGCGACCATGAAGGCGGTGGAGACCGTTGACGCGTGCGCCCATGACGTGGTGGAAACGGCGCTTTCCCAGGGCGGGGCCTGCATCCTCATGGCCGACCACGGCAACGCCGAATACAAGAAGGCCCCGGACGGCTCCCCGCTCACGGCCCATACCACCAACCCGGTGCCCCTCACCCTGATCGGCGCGGGAAACGTCAAGGTCAGGCCTGAGGGAAAATTGTGCGACATCGCGCCGACCATCCTTGAGTTGCTTGACATAAAGAAACCGGCCGAGATGACCGGGACGTCGCTCATTGTACATTGAAAAGAAATAACCGCAGAGACGCAAAGAGCGCAGAGAAGAATTAAAAATTGAAAATTAAATATTAAAAATTTTTAATTTTGAATCTTTAATCTTTAATTTTCCAAGGCCTGTTACATGAAAATCGCTCTTTGCCAGCTCAACCCCGTCATGGGCGACATCGCGGGAAACACCGCCAAACTCATCGCCGCGGTGTCCGCGCATCGCGACAAAAACATAGACCTCTTCGTTTTTCCCGAGCTCATTGTCCAGGGATACCCGCCGCGCGACCTGCTCGAACAGTCATGGTTCGTCAGCCGCGGCGCCGCCGCGCTGCGCGACATTCTCGCGTTTTCAAAAAAAATCCCTGAAAGCGGCGTCCTGTTCGGCTTCGCCATGCCCAGCACGCGGAAAAACGGCAAGCGCCTCTCCAACGCCGCGCTGCTCGTTTGCAAAGGGAAAATCGTTTTCCAGCACGACAAGTCCCTGCTCCCCGCCTACGACGTGTTCGACGAGGCGCGTTACTTCGACGCGGCCGCCGGCCGCAGGGTGTGCCCGTTCAAGGGCGAGCGGCTCGGCATCACCGTGTGCGAGGACGCCTGGAACGACCCGCACATGTGGCAGCGGCTGCTCTACGACATCGACCCGGTAAAAGACCTTGCCAGAAAAGGCGCCACCATCCTCCTCAACCTTTCGGCGTCGCCGTTTTACCTGGGCAAGGAGAAAATCAGGTTCTCGCTGGTCAAGGCGCACGCCAAACGCCACCGGCTGCCTTTTGTTTTTGTCAACCAGGCCGGCGGCAACGACGAGCTCATCTTCGACGGCAACAGCATGGCGTTCGACGCAACGGGCGCCCTGCGCGCCATGCTCCCGGCGTTTAGCGAGGCCGTGCGGGTGGTCGACACCAGGGCCTTCGGCCCCGTTGTAAACCCGCCGGAGTTCGACACCATCAAGAGCGTGCACGACGCGCTCGTCTGCGGCATTTCCGACTACCTGCGCAAATGCGGGTTTACAAAGGCGCTTGTCGGGCTCTCCGGCGGCATCGACTCGGCGGTCACGGCCGCGCTCGCGGTCGACGCGCTCGGCCCGAACAACGTGTGGGGCGTCACCATGCCGTCGCGCTATTCGTCAAGCGGAAGCGTCGGCGATTCGGCGGCGCTCGCCAAAAACCTCGGCATCACCTTCACCACCATCCCCATCGAAAGCGCGTTTTCCGCCTTTACCGGGGAACTCGAGCCCGTGTTCGCCGGTCTGAAGCCCGACTTGGCCGAGGAGAACATCCAGGCGCGCGTGCGCGGCACCGTCCTCATGGCCCTCTCGAACAAGTTCGGCCATATCCTTCTGTCAACCGGCAACAAGAGCGAGCTCGCCGTCGGCTACTGCACCCTCTACGGCGACATGAGCGGCGGCCTGAGCGTGATCTCCGACCTTCCCAAGGGCATGGTGTACAAGATGGCGCATTACATAAACCGCGTGCGCGAGATCATCCCTGCAAACTGCATCAGCAAGCCGCCGTCAGCCGAACTGCGGCCCGGCCAGAAAGACCAGGACACCCTGCCGCCGTACGACGTGCTCGACCCCATCATCGAGCTTTTTGTTGAAGAGGGAAAATCGGCCAAGGAGATTGTCAAAAAGGGATTTGATGGAAAGACCGTGGCGTGGGTGGTGGAGGCTGTAAAGAAAAGCGAGTACAAGAGACGGCAGGCGGCTCCGGGGCTGAAGGTGACGCCCAAGGCGTTCGGGGTGGGGAGAAGGTTTCCGCTGGCGGCAAAGTATGAGTGTTAAAAAAAGATAAATAAAAGTTGGGCGCCCCGCGGCCGTGCCGCGGCGGCCGGGGAGAGGAAATCATGCCGGTTTTATTCCTTCTCATTGACAAATAGCAATGAACTTTTCCGGAGGGCCAGCCACGTTCATTGGTGTCATTGCGAGCGAAGCGAAGCTCAACGCTAATAGCGTGTCATGAGAATTTTTTATCCTGCCGTAAAGAGGCTGATAATTTTTATATTGAAGAACCCGCCCCAAGTGGCGGGGATTCTTTCTTGGCTATAGAATTAGAATATTTTATAGTCGCCCGCTAACCCCGCGCCAAGTCGCGGGGAATGCGCGGGCTGTGCCATTCAATCATCAAATCCCCTGCTTTCGCATGTTGCCGATAGGAAACTCGTTCTGCGTTTCCGGTGGGATTTATTATCTGATAATGCTCAGCGAGTAATTTATCGCGTTGAATACGGATCATGGCAGCTTGAAACACGAACGCAGAATCATCGATTTTGTTCACACGAGCTTTAACCTGCGAGAGCCTGCATAAAAAGAGTGAATCCTGTTGTTGCGTTAGATCGTCGAATAACGCGATTTGCTTTAGCGTGTCTGGTTAGAGCTTAGCATATTGCAATAACTCTTGGGAAGATTCATGGTTATCTGCATACCGGTTGAAAATGCAATTCGATAAGAACAGCACCATGGAAACGGACAGGAACATAAAACCGGCTCTGAACACAAAGTACCTCACCTCATCACCTTCCCCACCTCACTTCCCATTCCCTCATTCCCCGTCACCTTCACAAAATAGACCCCGGCCCTGTCCGTCATAATTTCAAGCTCGCCTTTGTCAACCAGGCTCCGGATCGTCCTTCCCCGTGCGTCAACCACTTCAGCGGCAAAGCCTTTGTCGATATTCACCTTAACCGCGAGCATTCTGGCCTCCCCGCCGATCCTGCACCGGATCATCCCGTTGTGCGTTTCCGCGCGCGCGGACCCCATGCCGGGCAGCGGTCTAGCCGCCGCGGTGGCGATCGGGACAAACCCGTCCCTGCGGTAATTGCCGCGACCGGTTCCCCACAGCACCGTTGCGTTCTTTGTCCCGGGCAACCGGTACGCCACGATTCCGCTCGACGACGTGTTGATCACGATCGACAGGTCGCCGCTGGTGTCTATTCTGTCAAGAGTCGGCGACGCCATTGCGCCGTTCCAGTTCGCGCCGCCGAACGTGTCCGGGAGCGCGATCTTCTGCAGCACGTTGGCCTGGTTGTCGAGGATGAACAGGTCGCCGGCGGTGTGTGAGCCCTCCTGCGTCCACGTGGTGAACAGCACCTCGGCCTTGCCGTCGTTGTCGAGGTCGGCCACCACGGGCGGGGACGCGAAACGGAAGAACGGGTCGCCGGCATGATAGACGGCAAACGGCCAGTTGCCGTGTTCTGTTTTGTCAAGGCTTACCGCGTGGACCTTGCCGTCGTACGACGAGAAGAGGATCTCCTTGAGGCCGTCGCCGTTGAGGTCGGCGACCACCGGGTCGGGCATGCAGGATTCGATCACGTTGTAGTCCTCCGACAGCGGCGCGCCGGACGCAAACGGGATGCTCCAGTCGTAGCCGCCTTTCTTGAAACGCGTGCGGTCGGCGTTGAAAATGAACAGGCCGGTGTATTTGCTGGGCGGATAGGTCCCGCTGCAGTCGTACACGTCGCCCGCGGCCACGAGCTCGTACGCGCCGTCGTTGTTGACATCCGCGATCACGGCCGCGCCATCGGCGAAATTGGCGCGATAGCTTTCCACCGGCGTGCCGTCGCACAGGCCGTACCCGCGCAATTCAGGAGCGGTGTCGACCCATGCGCCCACCTCGCCCCACACCTTGGTGCCGAAAATAGAGGAGGCCGGCACCGGCACCCCGGCCGGCGTGTAGGCGCAGATGTAATGCACGTCCGACGGCACCACGATTTCCGGCGTGCCGCTTCCCGAAAGGTCTCCGATTGCCGCGTTGTCGTTGTAAACGCCCGCGTCGTACCCCTTGTTCTTCGACCGCTGCGGCCAGCCGGGCATGATGGTCCCGTCGTACGAGCAGACCCAGGTGTTGAGCGAATCAAGCGCGGCCTGCGTGGCGATCAGCCGGAGTTTTCCTGTTCCGTCAAGGTCGGCCGCCGCGATGCCGCGCAGTTCGGCCGAAACGATCTGTTTGGTCCACAGGGTGTCGCCATCGTTGTTCCGCACGATGATGTTGCCGCCCGACGCCGCAACGATTTCCTGCTTTCCATCGGCGTTGATGTCCGCGACGATGATGCCCGACCAGACCCGGCTGCCGTTTTTGTTGAAGGAGGCGAGCACCTGGCCGTCGCTGCCGCGCAGGATGTTTATGGTGTAGCCGCCCGCCACCACCTCGCGTTTACCGTCGCCGGAGAGGTCGGCGACCGCGGGCGACGAATACCAGCCTGTCTCGCACCAGGAGGAATAGCAACCGCCGTGCGTCCATGAAAGGACCGGCGTATTGACGGTTGCGGAAAGGTCCGCGGCGCAGACGATCAAAACGGCAATCGCAAGGTGAGCCATATATTTCATATGAACCTCCGGATGAATGGGTTTTCTTTCTTCTCACCGGCCTCGTATAAGGGATCAAGGACGAAAATACCTTTTCATTATTTCGTTGGCAACACCGGCGATATTTCATTTCGCGACATATTGTAAACAGTGTCTGGAAAAAATTTCCGGCGTCGATTATTCTTTTATATGAGAGCAAATTTGTTGCCACATTACCTGCCCCCCTTCCCCGACCCAATTTTGCGTACTTTTTGGGGTCGCGTTATCGTAATTTATTTGTAAGAAGAATAAAGGAGCAGTATCATCATGAAACAAAATTCAATATCGCACAAACAGCCCCGTGACAAGGCCGCCGTTCCAAAAATCCCCCAATGCACGGCCTGCTGCGAAGGGTATCTGGAAGGTTGCGTGTACGGGCATCATTTCTATCTTGGCAGGCCCTGCCATTTCATGAAACCGGGCGGTTGTTCTATTTATGAAGACCGTCCCGTGGAGCCGTGCAGGCGATTCAAGTGCGTCTGGCTGACGGATGATATTCTTCCGGCATGGTTCCGGCCCGACAAGTCGAATGTCATCGTGACCTGGGAATCGTGGGGGCCCAACAAGAACTTTCCCTATCTCAAGGCGACCGAGCGGGGCGTCAAGATCGACTCCGCCGTGCTGAACCTGCTTTACATGTACCACGTGGAGACGAGAACGCCCATCACCGTCCAAATCGACCGGGGGTGGAGCCACTACGGTCCTTTTGAATTCGTCGAAGAAATGAAGCGGATAAGCCCTCCTTCCCCGCAAGGGCATTTGTAAGGGGCGGTTCCGGTCGCTCATCCGGTTGGATCATCTGAAGCGGTGGCACTGTTTGACAAATCCCCCAACGCATCCTATTTTTCTTCACTGCCATGCATCTCATCTTAATAATTTCATTCCTCTGCGCAATTCTCTCAATAATTTATTTCTCCGTCATCATTTTTCTCTGTAACGGCCTTTGCCGCATATCCCGTTCCTCAACGCCCCACCATCTTCGTTTCTCCATTGTCATCGCGGCCCGGAACGAGGAGCGCGTCATTGAAAAATGCCTTTTGTCGGTTCTATCGCAGACAATCGGGCCGGAACGTTTCGAAGTCATCCTTGTCAACGACCGCTCGACCGATGCCACCGCTGCCATCGCGGCGTCAGTTGCAAAAAGCCATTCCAATCTTTCCGTCGTCACCATTACCGAAACGCCGCAGGGCGTTTCTCCCAAGAAGCACGCCGTAATACAGGGAATACTGCGCGCAAAAGAAGAAATCATCGTGTTTACCGACGCGGACTGCATCGTGCAGCCGGCCTGGCTCGAAACCATTGACAGATATTTTGACGAAAACACGGGCATCGTCCAGGGGATCACCGCGTATGCGGAAACGCCCGGTATGAACAAACTCTTTTGGGGAATACAGGCAATCGATTTCCTTTCGCACGGCGTAGTGTCGGCCGCGGCCATCGGCGCGAACCTGCCGCTCAATTCAAACGCCAACAACTTCGCGTTCAGGAAAAAAGCGTTTGATGCCGCAAGCGGGTACGGCTCCGACAGCGCCGTGGTTTCCGGCGACGACGATCTGCTGCTGCAAAGGGTTTGGAGAAGCACGGGCTGGCGCATCCGGTACATGACCGACGCGGATGGAAAAGTGAATACACGCCCCACCGAAACGATAACGGGCGTTTTCGAGCAGCGCAAGCGCTGGGGATCAAAGACCGTGCATTACAATCGGATGCAGGTCGGACTGCTCTCGTCGGTATTCGTTTTTTATCTGGCAATTGCACTATTGTTCTTCGCAGGATTTTTCAAACCGGCATTTTTCGCGCCGTTCATCGCAATGTTTCTTGTAAAGGTTTTCGGCGAGGCAATGCTCCTGGTCCCCGGGACGCGCATGTTCGGCGAAATGGGCCTGAGGAAATATATTGTCCCGGCGTCTTTGATCCAATTGCCCGTTGTGATTTTTTCGGTGGTGATCGGGGTGTTTGGGAAATTTGTGTGGAAGGAACAGAAGTTCGGAAGGACTTCCAAATAAATTCCCTGCTCGCAAACCTCTTGCGTTTGCGTAAATAATAACGTTCATTTTGGGGGGAAGGAAATCATTTGACGACATTGACCGTTACCAGGCGCGGAAGAAATTGTATAGCTTGCTTGACGAGGCCAACACTTCACATTCGCCGATTCTCATTGAAGGCAAACGCGGCGGAGCCGTATTAATCGGCGAGGAAGATTGGTCGGCGATCAAGGAAACTTTGTACTTGGCGTCGATTCCAGGAATGCGTGAATCCATAAAAGCAGGCATGAAAACACCCTTGCGGAAAACCAGCAAGGTCATAAAATGGTAAAGTGGCAGCTTTACTATACAAACAAGCTCTAAAAGACGCAAAAAAGATTTCAGCCGCAGGTCTGCGATATAACGTCGAAAATCTTCTGTCAATTTTAGAATCAAACCCCTTGCATACCCCACCCCCGTATGAAAAATTAATCGGGGATTTATCCGGCGCTTTTTCAAGAAGGATAAACATTCAACATCGGCTTGCGTATCAGGTTCTCAAAGAAGAGAAAGCCGTGAAAATTATTCGCATGTGGACGTAGTACGAATAAAATGAACGCCTGAAATAACAAAAGGGACAGACCCTTACCCGTCCTGCCCCTTTTCTAATTTATCAATCTTAAATTTTACTTGGTGACCATCACCCTCTTCACCACTTTCCTTCCATCCCCCAGCGACACCTTCACAAAATAGACTCCCGCGCCCGAAAGCGAAGCGTCCTTCACCAAATGCCATCCCCGCGCCTGCAGGCTCGCGGGCAAGTGCGTGATCACCTTTCCGTTCGCGGCGAGCAGGTCGACAGCCGCCACGCACGGGTCGCTCAGGTAATAGCGCACGGTCGAGCCAAACACTCCCACCTTCACAAAAGGCAGCGGCAAGGACGATTGGTACGGATTTTTCGTGGGCTGGTACGCGATGGACGTCGGGCTTCCCACGACAAACGTGGTCGAGCCGGCGGTGAGGCCCGGCGACGTGGCGTTGACCGTCACGGTCCCGGTCGTAAACATGGTCCGCACCGCCACCTTGCACTTTCCGCCCTCGATCAGCAGCTCCGGATCGCCGGGCGCGTGCCAGGTCTTGGACTGCGTGGCGTCAACATACTGGTCGGAGCCCCCGCGGTACTGGCCCGGACCGGTCACGCTCCAGGTGATGTTGCCGGTCGCGGTGGGGCACCAGACGTTGTTCGCGTCCTGGACCGTGGCGAGGATGAGCGCCGCGTCGGAGCCGTTTGCCTTGAACGTGAATACCTCGCCGTCGGGCTTTACAATATGCGGATCCACCGTGAGCTGGATGTGGTCGGGATTGCCGGCCGTCTTCTGCGTGTCGGCGCACACCACGTTTCCGTTTCCGTCAAGGCCCTGGGCGATAAGGGTTCCCGAGGCCCAGGCGACGTTGTCCCACCACACCTCGCAGGGAAGCTGGGTGGTGGTCTGGGTGTGGTCGCTGTTCGGCGCAACGCCGGTGAGCCCGTTGGGCGCCTTTGTTCCCACGGCGGTGCCGTTGAGCAGCAGCTTTACCTGCGGGCAGTTGGAGAACCCGTAGACGCGCACCGTGCCCGACCGGTTCCAATGGTTGCCGAGCTTCACCGCCGGTTTGGTGGCGAACGGGATCCAGCACGACTGGTAGCCATAGTACAGGAGCTTGGGGATGCGGTTGAAATCCATCATGGAGCATTCAAACGACCTGCACTTGGGATACGTCGCGGTGTTCTTGTACGGCAGCGAAATGCCGTCTTCGCCGGGCGTCTCCGACATGTACCACTGCGCCATGCCGAAGCAGTTTGCCGCACGGCTTTTCACCCAGTCGTTCATATAATCGGCGCAGAACGCGAGCTCGTAATCGTATTCGAACCGCGCCATCCTGCCGTAGTCGCTCCACCATTCGGCGCCCCAGGCCGGATTGTTGGGATACTGGTTCTTCACGCCGATTTCGCATCCGACAACCGTGCAGGAAAGAATGTAGCCGTTGGCGGGGTTGGGCGTTCGGTCGGCGATCACGTGCGTGTGGATGGGGTCCCACGTCGCCGCAAGCTGCTGAAGCGACTGCGCGAACCCGGTCGCGATGGGCCCGTTGCTGATTTCCCACGCGAGGATCGACGGATGGTTCCTGTCGCGGATGATCACGTCCCTCTGTATCTCGTACTTGAGCTGCCCCTTGCCGCCGTCGGTCGCCGACGCGCCGTTGAAAGCGCCCTCGCCTTCGCCGCTCGGCTGGATCAGCATGATGCCCTCGTTGTCGCAGGCCTCCACGAACCCGGGGCTGCACGACGAATGGCCGGGCCGCCACAGGCTGCCGCCGATGTCGGCGAGCAGCTTGGCGTCGCGCCACTCTACTTCGGGCGGCAGCGCGGTCGCGAGCGCGGGATAGTCGTAGCGCGCGGACGCGCCGTAGAGAAGGTGCTTGTGGCCGTTGAAATACGGGAAGTTCGCGTCCCACGTGATCACGTGGATGCCGTAATCGTCCGTGAACACGTCGACCGTGGTGCCGTTTACTTTCACGATATGATACACCTTGTGCATGTACGGCGTGCCGTACGGGCTGTTGTTGGGATACCACAGGTGCGGGTTGTTCACCGTGGCGGTCTGGTCGAACACGTACGCGGTGCCTGCGCCGATGGACTGTGTCGCGTCGCCGGTCCACACCACGTTGTTGTTGTACGCGTCAACGATTTTCGTGGTGAGCGTGACGTTGGCCGCCGCCGTCCCCTCGTTCTGCACGTTCGTCTTGATGTCGATGGCGGCCGACGACCCGTCTGTGGCCACGGACGTGGCCCCCACGTAGGTTCCCCACTGGCTGACGCATGAGTAAACGTTGAGGGGCACATGCACCTTGTCGGTGATGTGCATCCACACCGGCCGGAAAATGCCGGCGTCGCCCTGGCCGAACCGGAACACCTCCGAGAAGCCCGGGTCGTTGTAGAACCCCTGGCTTTTCGACACGCGCGCCGCGAGCACGTTGTCGGCGCCGCCGAATTTCACCAGATTGGTGACATCGACGACGAACCCGATGAATCCGACCACGTGGGTCGCCTGCGGGTTTTCGGAGCTGTTTCCCGGCAGGAACGTGCCGTTCATGAACACCTGGACTCCCACGTGCACGCCCTCGAACTCTATGAATATTTTCTTGTCCGCGTATTTGCTGTCGAGCGTGAAATGCTTCCGGTACCAGAACGGCCCGCCCTGCATCTCGCCGTCGCCACCGCCCGAGGCCTCGTTGAGAAACGATTCGGTGTCACACCAGGTATAGGGAATGCCGACGTCGGGATACGATGCATCGTTGAGTGCGGTGTCTTTTCCATTCGCCGGATCGGACCTGATGAATTTCCAGGGCGTCTCGCCCAGGTTGATCTTGACCCTGTTACTCGGTTCCCCGGTATAGGTTTGCGCGCCGACCAATACCGCGGTAAAAAGCAGCGCCGTCAGCGTCAGTACCATGGCTTTTTTGAACATGAAAGCCTCCCCCTTTTTGGAAAGAAAATTTTTATTTAAACGAATAAAAAAAATTCCGGCATGCCTTCTTCCTATATTTATGATACCTCAGGATAGTAAAAATATACCGTATCTTGACAGTTTTGTCAAAAATTATTGGAGCAATCTTTCCAGTAGGCCCGGATCATTTCGCACACTTCAGGCGCCGACGACGACCTGCTCACCCATACAATGCACAGTTCGTCCTTGCGCTGCTTCACCCACCGCGTGGCGATTTCCTGCTCCGGAAAGTCGTCCGGCGACGGCGGGAGCGCACCGCTGAAAAAGAATTTGTCAAGCTCTGTTTCCATTGCCGGGACGTCTCTGAAATCGGAAAAGAAAGGCCTGAGCAAGATTTTCTGGTTCTTCCTGAACCAGAACGACATGCCCTTTTCCTTCTCCGCGTGCGGCAGCAGCACGATGCAGTCGTCAAGCGGTAAAAACGCGCCCTTGCGTTCCGCGATCGCAAGCTGCGTGTTGAGCAGGGGCGCGTGCTTCCGGATGAGCCGGTATTCATAAATAAGGCCCTCCAGCTCGGAGCCGCATTCGTGCGTGACGAGCTTGTGCGATTCGGCGCGCAGCCGCGAGAGCTTTTCGGGCGATTCCTCGGAGTCGCGGAAATAGCTCATGAGCCTGCGCCTGAGATTGGACGCCTTGCCGATATACAGGTACGCGTCATTTTTGGCTTTAAAACCGTACACGCCGGGCGCGGCGGGCGCGGCCGCGATGTCATCGTACGAGAATTCCTTTCCCGAAAAGTCAACGCCCGCCAGATCGGTCCGCTCCTGTGCCTCCAGATGGGCGATGTCGCCGAGTCCCTGTTCGGTGAGGAGCCGTACGAGCTCCTGCACGCATTTTGCAAAGCATTCGCCGTGCTTATAGGCATAGGTGAGCTGCGGCGACGTCCCGAACAGCACCTTGTGGCATGCGTCAAGCGTGAGCGGCCGCGGGAGCGGCAGCTTGGCGCACACGAACATGGTGCTGACGAGAACGGCGCTGTCGTCGAGGAACGCGCCCGCCTCCTGGGCAAGCAGGCCGAACGCCGACTGTTGGCGCCATGAAAGGAACACGGGCCGCCGTTTTTCGCATGCGGCAGTCAGGACGCCGGCCTTCCGCTCCCGCGGCTCATCTTCGAACGGCGCGTCGCGCACGCTTCTTAAAAGCTCCTGCTCTTCAAACGGCAATGCCGAAGGATCCTCGAGCCAGCGCCCGGCAAGCAGCTGCGGCGCCTCTGCGACGGACCACACCGACGCATACACCGCCGCTTTCGGGTTGTTGGGCAGCGCAAGCAAATACGCCGCGGCCCACGGCGTCTCGGCCAGGGTGTAGCCGCCTTGCTGCGGAACGGCGAGCGCAGAGGCGTGCCAGAGATTGTCGCTGCCGAAAGAGCAGCGCCGGTCCTTTGAAAGAATCGCCAGTATCGCCGCGTGCGCAAGTTTTTCATCAGGGTTTTTGAATTTAAGGATCTCCCGCGCAAGGACCGCGGAAGAAACCCCGTCATGAGCCCTGACATAAGCGACCATTGCGTCGTGCATGAGAAACGCTTTCCGTGATTACTAATCTAGCGTAAGTGGTAATAATAAAGTTTGGGCGTTCCCCTCGCCTTCGTAAACTCAGGCTCGGGTCGGTCTCCCTCCGGGCTCGGCTGTTCGCCTCGTTGCCGGACCACCCGAAGTCGCCTTCAGCGAGGGGTCGGCCGGCAATTCGCCCTAGCTCACCCTCCGGTCCACCTAACGCTTGGCATCAGTCAAGTACCACTCTCGTTTTCCTGCCATCAGCGGTGCAACGGTGCGCGGAGGACAGGATGTGTCCGGCCATCCAGCCATTTTGTATTATTTACCTTATTAAAACTACCTTTATGTTTCACGGCGGAGCAACTTGCAGCGCGGTTCATCATCGCGCCCTATTTTACGCACCTCGCGACCGCGGCGGCTACGAGAACGGCTTGTCAAGCAATTTCATCGGCGTCATTTACACATCGTAGAAAAAATTGTTGCGCGGAGCGTTTCACGCTGTTATATTATAGGTCATTCAATCACCATCTCACGAGAGGAGAACCACCATCATGGCAAAAATCGGCAGAAGTCAGCTTGTCGCCCTGCAGAAAAAACTGAAGACCGACGCCGCGATCGGCGAGCGTTTCGGTATCACCCGTCAAGCGGTCCACCAGCTCCGCCAGAAATACCGCATCGAGTCCGTGATCGCCAAAAACGGCGAGCGCAACGCCAAAATCGCCAAGGCGCACAAGGCGGGCACGTCCGGAACGGCCCTGGCAAAAAAATACGATCTGTCGGTTTCGCAAACCTACCGCATCATCAAGGACGCAAAAAAAGGCAAGAAAAAATAATTTTGCCGCACCCTTCACCCGCAGCAAGGCTCATGACGATTTCATGAGCCTTGTTTTTTGAAAACGGCGCACCATGACACAACCCGAACACGCATCCGGCGGCGCAGGCCTCAGCCGCTCCATCACCATCGCGTCGGTCATCATGATGACCTCGGTCCTGATCAGCAGGGTGATGGGCCTCGTGCGCGAGCAGGTGCTGTCGGGATTTTTCGGCACCTCGCCCGAGATGAGCGCCTACGTCGCTTCGTTCCTCATCCCCGAAATGCTCAACCACCTGCTTGCGGGCGGATTCCTCGCCATCACCTTCATCCCCATTTTCCAGAAATACCTCGTGAGCGGCGAGCGCGAAAAATCATGGCGCGTGTTTTCGAACCTTCTCACGATCGGCACCGCGGTGATGGCCGTGCTGGTGGTGGCGGGCATGGTGTGGGCCGGGGCGGTCGTGGGGCTGCTCGGAAAGGGCGCCCCCAGCGAGCTCACCATCAGGCTCACCAGGATCATCATGCCCGCGCAGCTGTTCTTCTACTGGGGCGCGTTTCTCCTGGCCGTGCAGTATGCCAACCACCGGTTCTTTCTCCCCGCGCTGCTGCCGCTCTGCTACAACTTCGGCATCATCGCCATGGGGATTATCTGCCAGCATTTTTTCCATCTCGGGGTGGAAGGGTTCGCCTGGGGCGTCCTTGTCGGCGCGTTCGTCGGCAACGTGCTGGTGCAGCTGCCCGGCGCGTTCGCGGTGGGCATGCGCTTCCGCCCGCTCTTTAATGTAAAGGACCCCGACCTCAAGCGGTACGTGCTGCTCACCCTGCCGCTCATGCTCGGCATCGGCATGACGCTTTCCAACGAGCTCTTTTTCCGATACTTCGGCTCGTTTCTCCAGAAGGGCGCGCTCGCGAGCATCAACTATTCGCTGAGGACGACCATGATATTCGTCGGCGTGTTCGGCCAGGCCGCCGGCGTGGCCTCGTATCCTTTTCTGTCAAGGCTCGCCGCGGAGCGGCGGTTCGGCGAGATGAACGGCCTGCTCAACGGCATCACCAGAAACATCGCGGCCTTTCTCATTCCGTGCGTCGGCGTCATGATCCCGCTTTCGTCGCAGATCATCGCCGTTTTGTACCAGCACGGCCGTTTCGACGCCGCGTCAACGGCGGCGACGGCGCCGGTGCTCGCGGTGTACCTCATCGGCGCGCTCCCCATGGCCGCAAGCACCATCGTCATGCGCGGGTTCTTCGCGGAACAGAAAATGGTCTTTCCCATGCTGGTCACCACCGCGGTCGCGCTCCTCAGCATCCCGTGCTACGTTCTCTTCAGCGCGCGCTACGGGGCCATGGGCATCGCGCTCGCGTCCACCGTGGCGATGTCGGCACAGTTTCTTGTCCTTTACTGGTCGTGGGAAAAGCGGCACCGGTTCATCGCCGACTTTGCGGCCACCGTATTCTACATGGCGAAGGCCGCAGTTGTCGCCGCAGCCGGCTTTGCAATCTGCTTCGGCATCAAGGCGCTCGCGGCCCCGCACACGGGCTCAGCAACATTCATGCAGAACCTCGCGCTCGCCGCAGCGGCGGGATTTCCCGCGCTGGTCGCCGCGGCGGCCTGCCTGCATTTCGCCGGGATCGTTGATCTGCGCGAAACGGCGCTCCGGCTTCGTAAAAAAACTTGATACATTCTTATAAGAAAAATGTAATATCTCTTTACTTCCGGCATGTGCGTTGTTTAATTTATGGGGGCTTTTTTTACGTGAGGAGCGCAACCAGTACCTTGATAACACGGAACGATATCCTGTGACAGCAGCCGATCCCCGCCCGTCCTACAAACGGCACTATACAAAATCAAGGCCGGTGCTTTTCAGCGTAAGCGCCGCGGTCGTCGTCTGCGCCGCATTCGTCATCCACTCAAAGACAGCGGCCCCGCAAAAATCCGCGCCGCCCGCGGCCGCCGCTTCCGCGTCCGTCGACTCATCATGCCTGCTGCCGGTTGATAAATGGCTGAACAAGAAGTTCTTCGCGCTCAGGAAGCCGCCGATGTTCAGGAAATTCGGGTATGAACTGTACCTCACCAATAAACTTTCCGCGGCTACCGCCGCCGTCGATACCGCGACCGAGGCGGAAAAACACCACGCCCGCTATTCCCTGCTCGCCGGCAAAACGCTCACGGTGACCGGCGTTGAGAAAGCCGGGCCGGAACATCTCGTCACCTTCTCGGAAGATAAGGGCGGCCGCACCTATTTCGCCAAAACGCACAACGGCGCCATCGAGGGCATCGCCCGCAGCGACGATCTCGACGGCGCGGCGCGGCGCTGGGCCGGAACGACCGTGTATTCGCGCCGCAGGTTCATCGACACCTACGATTCGTCAACGGGCGCCTACGGCAGGATCAAGGTGAGGATCCAGGACGCCCTCAAGGTGACGGGCGTGTCGTGGGGGCTCGCGCCGCTTCCGCCCAAGCCGCTCTGGCTGAACGTGGAGACCGCCGCGCACGAAAAGGGGTTCATTCCGGTGTGCTTGACATGGGCGAATGTCATGAGCGACAAGATCAAACCGGGGCCGCCGTGGGCCGAGGAGCTGTTCGAGACGAACCCCACGACCCTTTACTCATGGGACAGCCTCACCTGGGCCGCCATCAACGGCCACACCATCGTGAGCGGCATGACCAAGGAGCAGGTGCAGGTGAGCTGGGGCCAGCCGCACAAGGTGACCCTCGACACGGCGCAGCGCGGCTGCAGGGAGCAATGGCTGTTCGGAACGCAATATTTGTGCTTCGATCACGATACCGTAACCTCGGTCGGCGCGCGGTGAAAATAAATACCGTATTGTAAATACGCCCGGGCCGCGGGTCGTTGTTGTTGTCAATTTATTTTTTACAAATTATGCACATCACTTTGTACCGGTATTATATTTAATCAATCCACCTTAAAAAAGGAGAGGTCATCATGGCCAGACTTACCAAACAGCAGCTTGTCGCACTTCAGAAAAAACTGGGAACCGATCAGGCAATAGGCGATAAAGTCGGTGTCACCCGCCAGGCGATCCATCAGCTGCGCAACAAATACGGCATCGATTCGCTCATCGCGAAGAACGCCGAGAGAAACAAGAAAATCGTCGGCAATTACAAGGGCGGCAAGACGGGAACCGACATCGCAAAGAAATTCGACCTGTCCGTCTCGCAGACCTACCGCATCATTAGCCTTGCGGGAAAAAAGAAGAAGTAACGAACCTTTTATCGGCGATTGAATAACCGAGTTGCGTCCACATGGTGGTTCCGGGAATACTGCCATGTGGATTTTTTTTACTGTTTCTGCAATTTCCATTCTATCGGTAATGTAATTATCATTTGATGGGGGAAGTCTCCCCCGGCTTCCGCCGCGCCGCATATCCACTATAAAAAGTCAACCGGCGCGGCGGCGATCCGGGGGCACACCCCCTCTTTGGCGCCGATGCCTTTAGGGCTGGCGATCATTCGAGTGGCTGTCGTTACGTCAGTGGTAATAGAGAGTTCACACGATGGAAGAAGAAATATTGTAAGGGCATAAGTCAATAACGATCTCATTTCAGCACTTGCAAACAGAAGCATTATAAGTTAATTGGTTGACTGCTGATATCTTGTTCGTCAATAAAACATCTTGCCCATTATCAGGTCAAGTTGAACTTATCCATATGCCTCTTGTCTCCATCATCATTCCAACCTATAATCGCGCCGGGCTTGTCACCCGAGCCGTATGGTCGGTATTGTCCCAAACGTTTAACGATTACGAATGCATCGTGGCGGATGACGCGTCAACCGACAACACGGCCGACCTCGCCATTTTCACAAAGCCGCCGCCAAGGCTCAGGTATATCCGGCTTGACAATCATTCCGGCGTGTCAAACGCGCGAAATTCAGGCGTTGCCGCGTCATCGGGCCGATGGATCGCGTTTCTGGATTCCGACGATGAATGGTTTCCCCGAAAGCTGGAAAAACAGGTGCAGTGGCACCGCCATCATCCGGGCTTCGCCATTTCCCAGACAAAGGAGGTCTGGGTCAGGCGCGGCAGAAGGGTCAACCCGCCCAAAACGCACGAAAAGAAAGAAGGATATATTTTTGAGCAGAGCCTCAAGCGGTGCATGGTGACGCCTTCGTCGGTGATGCTTGCGCGCAGCCTGTTCCTTGACACCGGCGGGTTCGACGAATCGCTTCCTGCCTGTGAAGACTACGATTTGTGGCTCAGGATCACCTGCCGCTTTCCGGTGGGGCTTGTCAACGAATACCTTCTCAGCCGGTACGGCGGACACGGCGACCAGCTTTCGGCGACGGTCGCGGCGCTTGACCGGTTCCGCATCCGGAGCATGAAGAACTTGCTGGATTCAAACAGCCTTTCGCCCGGGCAAATAGTACTTGCGAGAATGGAAATCGTCAGAAAGGCCGTTATTGTCGCAAACGGATATAAAAAGAGGGGAAACCGGGAGGAATATGAGCGTTACTCGCAGATCGCAAAGTCCTTTTCAATCGGAGCCTGAGGTTCTCACCCTTTCGCGGGCAAACCGGTTCGAAAAGATTTCACTCCGTAATATTTTCCTGCCAAAAGACCTGCATGATGAAACCGCGCTTTCGCGGCAATTGCCCGCCGCCCAGCTCCTCAACCCCATTCTGGTTTCGAAAAGCGATTCGGGGACATATGAAATACTCGACGGATGCAAACGTTTTAAAACCATGAAGCAAAAAAAAATCAAGGAACGCATCTGCGGTATCCTTCCATCTCTTGATACCAGACAAAAAGGCCTGGTGAGGGTTCTTCTCAACAGGGGAAGGGCATTAAGCATGAAAGAACAATTTCTTTTTTATTCCTGGCTGACAACGTCAGCGGGGATTAAGGAAAAAGATGACCTCCGGCGGTTTCTTGACATTCCACGAAATCAAATGAACGATTTGGACGAACTGCTCGCCAGTCCCGGCGATGTCCGCGACGCGGTGTTCGAAAACAGGCTGCATGCCGCAAATGCCGCCGAGTTCCGGCTGCTTTCAGGAAAAGACCGGAAGAAGTTTCTGGAACTTTTTGCCGGCCTCGATCTTTCATTCCAGACGGAACGCGAATTCGTCCAATGGATGTCGGAAATAGTCCGCAATCAAAACAGCGGAATAAAGGATTTTTCAGGATTTGCGGAAATCGCATTCATCAAAAAAAACGGCGCCATCAATGCGCCTCAGAAAATCCAGAGGATAAATTCCTATCTTCGAGGCCTTCGGTTTCCGCGTTACGAAAACGCCCGCAGAAAATGGGAGGGGCTCGCGGCGAGCGTCAATCCCGATCCGTCAAAAGTGAGCTTTATGGCAAGCCCCTATTTTGAGAAAAACCGGCTGGAGGTGCGGCTGGTTTTTTCAAAACCGCAGGAGGCCGCGGGTATCCTGAAAAAGCTGTGCGATATACCGGAGAGCGCCTGGTCAAGCCTTATCAGCCCGCACGAACTTTAGGTTCATGGTGAAATGGTACTTTCCCTTGAAATTAGTTATATTAAGGGCTGCCATTTGGTTGAGTCCTTCTTCCAATGGGAACATGTTCATGAGATCTCACTTCGTGCCGATGTGCATGGGACGCGCGGATGGCCCGGGCGATCCGTCGGTAATCACCCCTGTTTTTCTTTCAGCGACGCCAATCTGACCTTACCCTTGCCGAAGGAATACCCGATGTTCCGAACTGTCATGGGCTTTCTGCAACATCATGGATTTCACCTCATGTTGACCGGCCTTGCCGTCATCGGGATCTGCGCCTTATTCTTCGTCGTTGCCGTGAACGGGCACCATATGACCCTTGCCCTTAAAAACAGGATATTTTTTATCGCATTCGGAGGGCTCATCATTTACGCCGTCGGCAGGGTGCTGGCGTTTCTCGAAAACAGAAGGCAAAGAGCCGAGCCTGAACCCGGCGGCGGCAAGGATCCAGCGTGAAAATCCAAGACATCCTGCAAAAAAACAGCATCATCACCAACCTTGAGCCCACGGACAAGACCGCGCTGCTGTCCCAGATGGGAAAATACCTGGCGTCGCTGTACGACCTGAGGGACCAGGACCTCATCGTGCGGAAGATCCTCGACCGCGAAGCCGAGATGTCAACCGGCATCGGCTTCGGCATCGCGATCCCGCATGCGCGCATCGAGGGCATCGACCGCGTGTACATGGCCGCGGGCCGGAGCGTGAAGGGCATCGACTTCAACGCCATCGACGAACAGCCCGTGCACCTGGTGTTCATGATGCTGTCGCCCGCCAGCGCCTCGAGCCAGTACACCCAGCTCCTTTCTTCTCTGTCAAGGGTCATGTCGTACGAGGAGATCCGCAGCAGCCTCGTGGAGACCGATGACCCGGAAAAGTTCCTGGAGGTCATCATCCGTGGGGAGAACAAGTACGTCGAATAGCCTCGGGCGTCACGACGTCTTCAATGCATCAATCGACATCTCCCGAAGCATTTCCCCTTATCTATATATCACCGCCCCGTTTCTCACCTGAATCACCTTGTCCTCCACCAGCCTGCTCACCATTTCCTCCGCTTCGGTCTCGCTTATCTTTCTCCTGCATATGCTCACGATCTGGTTCCGCAGGGTCTTCCTGTTCTTCGGTTTTTGCGCCTTTGCATTCGCCAGTTTCCCCTTGACAAGCGTATACCAGTCCTCCGTTCCGCCGCCGCCGGGTTTTGCCGCGGGCGCCGCCGGTCTGCCCGCGGGCGCGGCGGGTTTTACGGCCGGGGCGGCCGTTCTTTGCAGCGCCAGGTCGGCGATGGACGGCGCCACCCTGCACGGTATGCCCTCGACCTGGCTTAAAAAGTCCGCGAGCACCTTGAACCCCGTGTCCCGTGAAATGATGTGGAAGGAGGGGTCCGGAATCTCCCTTGAGAGTTTCCCGATGAAGTAGGCGATGTGGAAATCGGCCGCGTTTTTGCCCTGGCCCTTTATGGTGACGAGCTCGAATTTCTCTTTGCCGAACTCGAGCGCGAGCCGGGTGAATTCGCTGGTGAACTTCTGGTTTTCGGCGTGAAAGACCTTTATCAGCACGTCGTGCGAAAGCAGCGGCCTCAGGTTGTGTTTCTGGACGTTCTCGTAGTCGATGAGGATGATGTGTTTCTTCATGAAATCCTTTCCGCGGCCTTCCCTTGTCAGAGTATACCGTGCATCCCGGGGGAATGCAATGGAATCCGTTTCGGCGCGTTAATTCTTGCCATGATTTTAAAAGATATTGATGGCTGCCCGGCGGGGGCCGACAGGCAAAATATAAATGACGCAACTTCCACAATAATAATCTGAAAGCGCGTTCACGAGCGGCTCGTCACAAAAAAAACATCGGTGACAAGCAACGTTCCTTATTCCCCATTGCCTTCCTCAAGAATTATTTCTTTTACACCGCTCCAAACTGCAATTTATACAACTCGTGGTACAATCCCCTTTTCGCGATGAGCGACGCGTGGTTCCCCTGCTCGGCGATAACGCCGTTGTCAAGCACGAGGATGTTGTGCGCGTTCTGGATGGTGGAGAGCCGGTGCGCCACGATGATTGAGGTGCGGCCCTCGATCAGGTGCGCGATGGCGTCCTGGATCAGGCGCTCGGTCTCGGTGTCGATGGTGGAGGTCGCCTCGTCGAGCACAAGGATCGAGGGATCGGCGTACAGCGCTCGTCCGAAGGCCAAAAGCTGGCGCTCGCCGGCCGAAAACGTGGCGCCCCGCTCCGCGACCGGCTCGTTTTCGTGTCCCGGGAGGCGGGATATGAATTTGTCAAGGTGTGTGACGTTGCTTACCCGCGAAAACATCGCCGGATCATAGGCGCCGCTCAGCGCCACGTTTTCGCGCAGCGTGCGGGAAAAGAGGAACACGTCCTGCATCACGGTGGCGATGGCGCCGCGCAGCACGCCGTAGGGAATGTCGCTGATGTTGATGCCGTCGATCAGAATGCGCCCCTTTTGGACGGGATATAACCGCGACAGCAGGCTGATGATGGTCGATTTTCCCGCGCCGGTCCCGCCCACGATGGCAAGCGTCTGCCGCGGCTTGACATTAAAGGAAACGCCCTTGAGCACCCATGCGTCCGGATTATACCCGAACCAGACGTCGTCGAACACGATCTCGCCCCGGAACCGGTCCGTTTCGCCGTGCGCCTTGACAAACGCGGCTCGGGCGGCGGCACCGGTCGCCTCGCGCTTTGCGTCCGCGTTGAACACGCCGAGGATCTTCTCGCCGGCCGCCGTGGCGCTCTGCATGATGTCGAATTTCTCCGACAGGTCGGCGATGGGCTCGAAAAACGTGCCGATGTACGAGATGAACATGACCACCAGCCCGTACGACACCATGCCGTCGGCGATCAGGTTCGCGCCGAAGAAAAGCACGGACCCCACCGCGAACCACCGGAAAAAATCGATGAGCGGCCTGAACACGGCGTAAATGTAAACTTGCCTGATGTTCGCGATGTACACGTCCTCATTGATGCGCCGGAACCTGACAAGCTGCTTTGCCTCCTGCACGAAGATCTGCACGATGCGGATGCCGGAGATGTTCTCGTTGATGAACGCGTTG
The DNA here is from genome assembly GCA_035516255.1 of Chitinivibrionales bacterium. Taxonomy (NCBI): domain Bacteria; kingdom Pseudomonadati; phylum Fibrobacterota; class Chitinivibrionia; order Chitinivibrionales; species Chitinivibrionales bacterium. The sequence continues at coordinate 50,050 of DATJAL010000013.1, forward strand.
AGGTCCGCGATCTTGGTGCGGATGATCCGGTACGCATCGCGGGCCTTGATGCGGAAGACGAGCGTCACGACGAACAGGAACGGGAACGTCACGGCGACCGCGCACGCCAGCGTGACATTGACAAAAAACATGACCGCGGTGACGCCGATGAGGATGAGGATGTCCTGGAACAGGGTGACCAGCACCGACGAGAACATCTCGTTGAGCACCTCGATGTCGTTGGTGACCCGGTTCACGAGCTTGCCGATGGGGTTTTTGTCGAAAAACGAGATTTCGAGCGAGAGGATGTGGCCGAACAGGTCCCTGCGCAGGTCCCGCATGGAGTGCTGGGAGAGGCGCATGAGCGACACGATCTGCAGATACGACGCCGCGAACTGGACGCAGAAAATGGCGATCATGAGCAGCACGTAGCGCCCGATGCTGCGCACATCGGCCATGCGTAAAGACAGCAGTTCTCTGTTGGTAAATTCCGAAAACGCCTGAGGACGGGCCAGATATGTTTGGCCGGGGAATTCCTTGATGTCGCCCCGGGCAATAAGGCCGGAGAGTTTTTTTTGCGCGGCCTCGCCAAGCAGCGGCCGCTCAATGAGCGTATACTTCTCCGCTGAAAAAATGCCCGATGAAATGAACTTGGCGATTTGCGACTTGGAAAAAAACGAAAGCCTCGATTGGAGAATGAATGATTCCCCGCTGTTGAGTTTGATCGCCCTTGCCATGCGCTTTACAAGTTCGCCATTCCCAGCAGACGTAATCAATCGTTCATCGACAAGATATCCCTGCTTGACAATATAGCGGTCGATGACGGTCTTTGCGATGTACGGGACGGCAAGCGTCGCCGTCGTGATGACCGCCACGCAGAACAGGGAGAAGAAAAGCTGGCCCTTGTATTTCATCACGTATCCGTAAAGGACGCGCATGATTTCCCGGTTGTACAGCTTTGCGCTGGAGGTGTCTTCTTCGTGATAGTAATTCATTTATTATTCCCCAAATATTTTAATCCGGGCGTTTCCCTCGCCTTCGTCAAGACTCAGGCTCGGGTCGGCCGTCCTTCCGGTCCCAGCTTCGCCTCGGGCTGCCACGGCCCCTCTATGCCTTCGGCGAGGGCCGGGCAGCACCGCGCCCCGGCGCGGCCTCCAGTCCTGCCTAACGCGGCGGCGGAGATCCATAATGTTAATAACTTGCAATGGCGCCAATCGCACACTCTTTTCATTATGACAACCATCCGTCACTTATCAATTATCTTTTCTTCTAGCTTTTGCAACCGGTAAAGTCTTGCATAAAACCCGTCTCGCTTCAACAACTCCTTATAGCTCCCCTGTTCCGTAATTTGTCCGTCGTCCAGTACAATAATTGAATCGCAGCGCATCACGGTGGACACCCGGTGGGCGACGACCAGCGAGGTGCGTCCCTTTATCTCTTGTGAAAGCGAGGCGAATATTTTGCGCTCGGTCGACGCGTCGACCGACGAGAGCGCGTCATCGAGCACGAGGATCTTCGGGTTGACCAGCAGCGCGCGGCTGATGGCCAGCCGCTGCTTCTGTCCGCCCGACAGCGTGACGCCGCGCTCGCCGATGGTGGTGGAAAAGCCGTTGTTAAGGTTCAGCATCTCGTCGTATACGGCTGACTGCCGCGCGACGCGCTCCACCGCCGGCCGGGACGCCGCGCCTTCCGCCATGCCGAACGCGATGTTGTTCTCCACGGTATCGGAAAATAAAAACGAGTCCTGCGGAACATACCCGATGGAGCGCCGCAGGGAATCCAGGGGGATGTCGTTGATGTCGTATCCGTCAATTATTATTCTTTCGCGCCCGAGGGGGAACAGGTGAAACAGCAGCGAGATGAGCGTTGTCTTGCCGCTGCCCGGCTTCCCCATGATGCCGAGCGATGAGCCGGCCGGGACGGTGAGGGAAACGTTTTTAAGCACGTCGCGACCGTCCGGTGTATAGCGAAACGTAAGGCCGCGCGCCTCGATATTCCCTTTTGTCACCCCAGCGCCGGGCGCGCCGCTCTTGACTTCCACGTCGGGCCGCGCGTCCATGAGCGCGATCACGCGCTTCGCCGACGCGATGCCGCGCTGGAACATGTTGAACACCCAGCCCACGGCCATCATGGGCCACACGAACAGCCCGATGTAAAACGCGAACGAGACGAACTGGCCCAGCGTTATCCTGCTTTCGATCACGTACCTCCCGCCGAAAAAATAGAGCAGCGACACCGACAGCGAGGCGAGAAACGTTATCATGGGGAAAAAGAACCCGAACAGCCGCACGAGCCTGATGTTCTTTGCCACGTAGCCGTCGCACTCCTTGACAAATCCGTCAAGCTCCTTCCCCTCCTGCACGAACCCCTTGATCACGCGGATGCCCGAAAACGCCTCCTGCGTGCGCGACGAGATGTCGCCGAACGAAGCCTGCACGTCGGCGAACCTGGTCTGGATAACGGCGCCGAACCGCAGCATCACGAACACGATGACCGGCAGCGGCGCCACGGTGAGCAGCGTGAGCTTCACGTTGATCGCCATCATGAACACGAGCGACATCGTGCCCATGAACGCCGCGTCGGTGAGGCCGATCACCCCGAGGCCCGCGGCCATGCGCACGGCGTTGAGGTCGTTGACGAGCAGCGCCATGAGGTCGCCGGTTTTTGTCTTGTTGAAATACGAAAACGACAGGCCGAGCAGCCGGCCGAACATGTCCTCGCGCATCCGCGTCTCTATTTTGCGAGCCGGCCGCATGATGCACAGCCGCCAGAAAAAACGGATCACCACCATGCACCCCGCGAGCGCCGCGATGGTCATCGCATTGGTCAAGATACCGCCGCGGGAAAAATGTTCCTCGCCGAGCAGGTCGACGGTTTTCTGCACGATGCGCGGGATGACGAGCTGGATGAGGTCGACCATGACCAGCAGCGCGATGCCCGCCGCGACCGACCAGGCGTGCTTTTTAAGATAGGAAAGAAGAAAAACGGCGGCTTTTTTGGTGGAGACGGCGGAGTCGGGTTGAGGCATGGAAGAAAAATACTTGCTAATAAAGTTGACGCGTTAGCGGGTTGACGTGTTGACGTGTTAAAAAAATCTGCCGGATCCCAGATCAGAATCTTTGTGCCATTTATTTCACCCGATTACTGTATACGACATTCTTTTCAGCCATGTCATAAATCTCCTTCACCGGCCCGGCCTTTTTAATTTGGAAAGGGTGTAAAATTGGTGGGAGAATGGGGGTCAGGGGATGTTTTTTCTTGATTTACAGCTGATAATTACCCTCTTAAACACCCTCACCCGCGCCGCCATACCCGCGGCGCGGGGAAAGGTCACGCCGCCTTCAGCGCCACGTCCTCGAACTTGACGCCCACGATCGTGGAGACGCCGTGCTCCTGCTGCGTCACGCCGTAGAGCAGGTCGGCAGCCTCCATGGTGCGCTTGTTGTGCGTCACCACGATGAACTGCGTCTGCTCCGAGAACTTCTTGAGGATGCTCACGAAGCGGCCGATGTTCGCGTCGTCGAGCGGCGCGTCAAGCTCGTCGAGGATGCAATAGGCCGACGGCTTGACAAGGTAGAGCGAGAAGAGCAGCGAGATCGCGGTGAGCGCGCGCTCGCCTCCCGACAGCAGGGCGATGCCGCGCATTTTCTTGCCCGCGGGCCGCACGTTGATGGCGATGGCCGCCTCCAGCGGATCGGCGTTCTCCTCGAGCGAAAGGTGGGCCTCGCCGCCCTCAAAGAGCGTGGTGAACATGGTGATGAAGTTCTTCTGCACCTGCTCGAACGTGGCCACGAACTGCACGCGCGCCTCCTTGTCGAGCTTCTTGATCGCCTTTTCAAGGTCGTCGACCGCGGTCTGCAGATCGTCCCGCTGCGCCGTCATCTCGCGCAGCCGCGCGCTCTCGGCCTCGAAATCGGTGAGCGCGGCCATGTTCACATCGCCCAGTCTGCGCAGCCGCTCCTTGAAGGTGTTGATACGCTCGACCACCACGGCCTCCTCCTCTTCCACGCGGAGGAGGTCCTCGGGCGGGGACTCGAGGTCCACTTTGTAAACCTCGAACATCCGCTCGCGGATGCGGCGTTTCTCCTGCTCGTCGCGGGCCTGGTCGAGCTCGAGGCCGTGGAACTTGTTCGACAGCTCCTCGGCCTCGGCCTGGTCGGCCTTGAGCGCCTTGCGCTGTTCCTCGATCCCGATCTGCATGGCGCTCAGCTTGTCGCGCTGCGCGGCCCGCTCCCGCTCGAGCCCGGCTCGTCGTGCGGTCTGCTGCTCGAGCTGCTGCTGCTGGCCCGCGAGCGACGATTCGAGCGCCGCCGCGTCGGCGGCCGCCTGCTGTTTTTCCTGCGCGGTCTTTTCCTTTGTGGCGGTGAAGTGCTTTACATTCTGGACAAGCCGCTCCACGTCCTGGCGCTCCTGGTTGATCCGCGCGGTAAGGCCCATGGTCTCCAGCTCGATGTTCTTGAGATGGTCGGCCATGGCGATGCGCTGCTGCTGCATCTCGGCGAGCGCGGCGCGGGAGAGCTCCACGCGGTTTTCGACGCCCTGCCGCTGCATCACGAGCTCCTCGCAGCGCAGCTCGGCCGTCTTGATTTGCGCGTCGATCTCGACCATGCGCTCCCGCGTGCGGCCGATCTCAAGGCGCAGTTCCTGCATCGAGGCCTCCACGGCGCGGCTCTCGTTCTCGTGGTGCATGATGGTGGTCTCCTGCTCCTGCTGCTGCCTGCGGCCGGTGTTGAGTTTCTCGTCGACCTCCACGAGCGCGAACTTGGCCTCGTCGCGGTTGATGATGCAGATCTCCTTGTCGTGGATAACGCGCTGGTATTCCTTTTCGAACCTCTCAATGTCGGCAATGCATTTTTCGATTTGCTGTTTGCGCTGGAGGATGCCGGGCTGCTGCTTCTTGGGGGCGCCGGCGAGCACGCACCCGTTTTCGAGGCACACCACGCCGTCGCGCGAGGCAAACACCGCGCCGGCGTTCTCGTTGGCGCAAGAAAGGGCCTCGCCCGCGGTCGCCGTGACAAAGGCGTTGCCGAAAAGAAAATCGGCGACGCACGCGTGGCCGTCGCTCGTCTGCACATAGCCACGAAGCGGTTCCGCGCCCGGCAGCGCAGTGGCCGAGACGGCCTGACGCCGCCGCAGCCGCTCGATGGACACCATGCGGGCCGAGCCTGCCTGTTCACGGGTGAGAAAGTCGATGGCGTTCTTAAGGTCGGCGTCCGTTGAAAACACGAGGGTCTGGATCGCCGGACCCAGCACGCGCTCCACGAGCTTGAGCAAGGATTCGTCGGGCACGCGCACGAGGTCTGCCACGATGCCGGCGACGCCGGGAAGGTTCCCGGTGAGCACGGCCTTCACGCCGCTCTCGTACCCTTCAAAGGAGGCGTCGAGCCCTTCCAAAAAGGCGCGCTGCGATTTGCACGCGTCAATCTGCGCCTCGAGTTTCTTTTCGCTTCCAACCAATGCTTGGTATTGCACATCTTCCTTCTCGATGCGGGCGAGCAGCGATTCGCGCGACGCCGACAGGTTCTTATGCGATACAGCGGCGCTCTCAAGCTGGCGCCGGCACAGCTCCACGGCCTCGCGGTATTCGTCGAGCCGAGCCTGCAGCGCGGCGAGCTCCTTCTCGTCGTGCTCGCAGCGTTCCGCGCCGCTGGCGTGGTTGGTCTTGAGCGTGGTCACGGCGTTTTTCTGCTCGCCGATCGCGTTGATCACCTCGATCTGCTCCGCGGCGGCCCTGTCGGCCGCCTCCCGGCACAGCGTAACCTTCCCGTCAAACGCCACGAGCTCGCCGCGGGCGCGGCCGACCTTCTCGTTGCATGCGTCAAGCTCGGTCACGTGCTCGATGATCCCTTTTTCCAGCTGCATACGCAGGCCGTTGGCCGCCTCGACCTGTTCGTCGAGGCCGGCCTGCTCCCGGTCGCACCGGGCCATGTTCTCGCGCAAATTAACGATGTTGGTTTTTGCCACCGACATGTCGCGGTCGAGCGTGATGATGGCCTCGTTGGCCTCGGCCACGCGTTTCGCCGCCGCCTCGAGCTCCTTCTCTTGCTCGAGCGCCGCGAGCTGCGCCTGCTCGATGGCGGCCTCGGCCGAGGCGGCCCGCGTCCGCGCGACCTGGCGCCGCTGGTCGCACTCGTCAAGCTCCTTCTTCCGCGCGTCGAGGACGCCGGTGTAGGCGGTGTAGCGCCGGTGCTCGAAGCCCACCTCGAGCGACTTGAGCTCGTTGAAATAACGCCGGTACCGGTTCGCCTTTTCAACGTGGCGCGCGAGCATGCGCACCTGGCGGTCGGCCTCCTGCACCGTGTCGTTGATGCGGAGCAGGTCCTGCCGAGTGCGGTCGAGCTGGCGCAGGCTCTCCTTCCGACGCTCCTTGTATTTGCCGATGCCCGCGGCCTCCTCGAACAGGACGCGCCGCTCCTCGGCCTTGTCGCTCAAAATGGAATTGATCATGGCGTTTTCGATGGTGGTGTAGGCGGTGCTGCCCACGCCGGTGTCGAGGAACATGGTGTGGATGTCGCGCAGCCGGCACGGCACCTTGTTGATGAGGTATTCGCTCTCGCCGCTGCGGAAGATGCGCCGGGTGATGGCGACCTCGGTGTATTCCGAGGGAAGGATGTTTTTCGTATTCTCTATTGTTAACGTTACTTCGGCGAAGTTGAGCGGCCGCCGCTTCTGCGAGCCGGAAAAAATCACGTCCTGCATGGTGGCGCTGCGCAGCGCCGTGGGCTTCTGCTCGCCGAACACCCACCGTATCGCATCGATCACGTTGCTCTTGCCGCATCCGTTGGGGCCGATCACCGCGGTCACGCCTTCACCGAACTCGACCTCAGTCTTGTCTGCAAAGGACTTGAACCCGAAAATCGCCAACTTGCGAAGCACCATAGGTTTTTGTTTCCTTGTTCTAGCGGGGCGGTGGTATAACGGCCTGTTTCTCCTATAGTTAAGGGCGCTACAAGAGATTGATGCTTAACTTAAATAAGATACAATATATGGTGGGTTTTTGTCAAGAGAAGAATTAATGTAACTATTAGGTTTTTAAGGGGGTTTGTTGGGTTTAAGGAGGATTTAAATAGAAATATTTAATGATATGGGCGTTACCCTGTTTGTTGGGGCGAAATATTTTTTCAACAACGTTTCTAAAGGGTAAGGTAGTTGTGCCTTGCACATTCTATTATGTCATTTGCCCTTTTCGCCCCTACAAACAGGGTCGGTTCTCCTTCCGGTCTCGGCCTTCGGCCTCGGGCTGCCACGGCCCCTATATGCCTTCGGCGAGGGCCGGGCAGCACCGCGCCCCAGCGCGGCCTCCAGTCGCCCCTAACGCGCGGGTGGGTGACAAATGCGAGATCGGAGAGTTGTGAGCGCAGGACATTGCTTTTGTTGCGGGTTCGTTTTAACCTCACCCCCGGCCCTAAAAATTAACCGGATAGTTCTTGTGAAAAAGAGAAAAATGGGGTATTATAGGGGTAATCCCACTACAACTGCGAATTTCCCCGTGTTTTGAGTGCTGCTCCGGATTTAACAGGAGATGAGTTGCCATGTTTGTTTGCGCCTCACGGGTTAAAGCGGGCGGAAGAAAGATGAAGAGGTTTTTTATGAGAAAAATAATTTTGATGGGAATGATGGGATTGGTGATGGCGGGGAATGGCGTTGCAAAAACGGAAGGTGGATTAATACTTTCTGGTCTTGATACCATTAGCACACCAAAACAAACGGGATTTGATTTTGTGACGCAAACCTGTTGCACTACTTCAATAAATATAGCGCCTTATAAATGTGTAAACCATTTCTTAATTAATGCTTATCTAGCAACTAAATATTTGTTGTCATTATGGCCTGATAATCAAAATGGCCCCGCATATTGCATAAATATGGATAAAATGAATCTCGATTCAATAAAAGCCGCTCCATCAGACAGTATTTTTTATTTACAGCCAAATGGTCACGGAGATGATATCCCTGTCGACTCCCTCTCCTCCCGCATCGGCAACGTCTACCTTATGAAGACCGCCCCCGATCCTCGGGATGGCTATCCTTACTATGCAAAGATCAAAATCATCAAATTTATTGTTGTCGACAGCGCTCAACACCAAATAAAAATGGTTTTTTTATGGGCTGCAAATATTACTGGTTACCACGACCTCACCACCTCCGGTCTCGACACTTTCCATCTCGACGGCACACCCACTCTCACCCAAGACAACTCCCTTTCCGCAACCAGCGCCAACCGCCCCCTCACCCCTGCGGTTTTCAAAGTCGCCACAGGCAAATTCTTCATCCCCCTTGCCTTGCAAAGCCCCGGCGCGTTTCTTTCCATCTACGACCTGTCCGGCAAACAGCTCGCGCGTGTGAGCGCGGGAACCGGCAGGGTAATTGATTTGCGGCAATTCGGGGCGGGAAGGGGCGTGTTTGTGGTGAGGGTGTCGCCTCACCCCTGACCCCTCTCCACGGGAGAAAGACTATTTCTCAGGCTGCATAAGGCCTTGATTGAGAATGTAAATTCGGATGGGCGGCAGTCATAAGGCGCTTGCGGACAGAGGGCATTTCTCTCATAAGTTCCAGCAGAATTTCAACGGGTTTGGGCATTTCGCTTCGACCGGTTTCCCAGTCCTGCAAGGTCCGTAAATTGGCGCCGACAGCCTCGGCAAAGACCTTCTGCGTCAATCCGAGATCTTCCTTACGGATGGATTTCAGCCTCAGCGCCCTGAATTTCTGAAGCTGTTTTTCGGTCATGAGCGAAACGCGGCGATTACCCTTCCGGGACACCCTGGTAACACGATACTTCTGAGAGTTTTTCATAGTATTGTCTCCTTGATAAAACGATAGAGCCTTTTCTTTTCCAGTTCGCTAAGGTCTGTTTTTTCGCTTTTTGAATAGATGTCCAGGAACCAGACTTCGCCGCGCAGATCGACAAAGTAATATATTACCCGGGCACCTCCGCTTTTTCCGGAACCGCGGATCCTCATTCTGATTTTACGGGCGCCGCCGGTGCCCTGCACAAGCCTGCCTTTGCACGGGTTTTTTATCAACTCGTCCTGCAGTTGAAACATTTCTACCGTATCGGCAAGCCTGTCAACTTTCCTGATGAATTCCGGCGTCTCAATAAATACGATGTCCACAGGGATAATATACGGGATTTCCGTAGTAGTGTCAATGGGTATCGGTGTTTAGGTAATATTAAAGGAAAAGCACCTTCGGGAAAGCAGAGGCAGGTTGGTGGTGAGGTTATCAATCGCCGCTCGCGGGTGCGCCCAGCAGAAGGATGAATCTTGCTACTATCGGTACCCGGCCGCACCCAGGAGGGGGTGTGCCCCCGGATCGCCGGCGCGCGGCGCCGGAAGCTGGGGGCCAGGGATTGCGCCCGCCCAACGGAAAGGGCGGAAAGCGCACTTCCCCCACCAAACTATTTTATTATCCTAGTTTAACCTGTTTTCGCTGTTTCTGCTCAAACACCGAATAACACTGAAATCCCTTGCTTTGCAGAAGAGAATTAATCTGCGGGAACGACTTGCCCACCAGTTCGGGCGTGTGGGCGTCGGAGCCGACGGTGATGCAGGCTTGATGCTTTTTTACCTGTTCAAGGAGGACGTCGAAAAGATCGAATTTCTTCAATTCCTCCATCTGCGACCACAAGAAGCCGTTCGCGTTGACCTCGATGCAGGTCCCGTGCGCGGCGGCCAGCGCCACCGACTCCGAAATATATTCCTCGATCCGGGACGCCGGCGCGTCGGGCCAGGCCACGTACCGCCACAAAAAATCCATGTGCGCCAGGGACTGGAACAGACCCGACCGCGCGGCGGATTTCACGGCGCCGAAATACGCCTCGTACACGCGCTTCGCGTCAACCTTGACATATTCGGAAAGGTGGCGCCAGCCGAGTATGGGCAGGCAGTGGATGGAGCCGAGGAGATAGTCGAAGGGATACTGCGAGACGATTTCCTCGGCAAGGTGCTCGGCGCCCTCGATGTAGTCGATCTCGAGGCCGATGCGCACCGCGATGCGGTCCCCGTACGTTTCCTTTAAATCAAGGAGCTCGGAGAAATACCGGGCCATGTCGCGCTCGCGCATGCCCCAGTCCCAGTACCGTTTCTTCTGGTTTTTGCCGAGATAGTAGCGGCCGAGATGGTCGGAGAACCCGATTTCTTTCATGCCCAGGCCGACGGCGGTCTCGATGTAATCGATGGTTTTCCCCTGCGCGTGCCCGCAGTAGGGGGTGTGGACGTGGTAGTCGGAGATCACGCAAGCATCTTCTTCCTATTGGTAAAGCGCCTCACCCCTGCCTTTGGCCACCCCTCTCCACACGGTGGAGAGGGGATGGGGGTGAGGCGCCTTGTCTTCTATACCGTTAAATCCTTCTTTTTGATTGATCCCAGTTTTTTGCCTCTTTCGAGCAGCGGATCGACATATTCCTTGACAAATTCATCTACCTGCTGCGGCGCGCGCCCCACGAACGCGGACACGTCGAGGATCCTGTCGAGGTCCTTTTTCTTCAGCCTGAACGCCGGGTCGGCCACGATGCGCTCGAGCAGGTCATTGGGCTTTCCGTGGAGCTTGATGTTGTTCCCCGCTTCCATGGAATGGCGTCGGATGCGCTCGTGCAGCGCCTGCCGGTCGCCGCCCTTTTTCACCGCCTCCATGAGGATGGTCTCGGTGGCCATGAACGGCAGCTCCTCGGCAACGTGGCGCGCGATCACCCGCGGGTAAACCACCAGCCCCGAAAGCACGTTGAGGCCGATGATGAGTATGGCGTCCGCGGCAAGGAACGCCTCGGGAATGGACAGGCGTTTGTTGGCCGAATCGTCGAGCGTGCGCTCGAGCCACTGCTCGGCCGCGGTGTTGGCCGGCGACGACGAAAGCGAAATGATGTAGCGCGAAAGCGACGTCATGCGCTCGGACCGCATGGGATTGCGCTTGTACGCCATGGCCGACGAGCCCACCTGGCCGCTCTCGAACGGCTCCTCGATTTCCCGCAAATGCATGAGCAGCCTGATGTCGTTGGAGATTTTATGGAACGTCTGCGCGATGCCCGACACGGCCGCGAGGGCCGACGCGTCGATCTTGCGCGAATACGTCTGGCCCGACACCGGCACGGCCCGGTCGAACCCCATTTTGCGAGCTACCATTTTGTCAAGTTTCTTCACCCTGGCCGCATCGCCGTTAAACAGGCTCATGTAGCTGGCCTGCGTGCCCGTGGTTCCCTTGACGCCCAGGAACGGGAGCGTGCCGCAGAACCGCTCGAGCTCCTCGAAGTCCATGCACAGGTCGTACAGCCACAGGCTCGCGCGCTTCCCCACCGTGGTGAGCTGCGCGGGCTGGAAATGCGTGAAGCCGAGCGTGGCAAGCGCCCTGTTTTTAAGCGCGAATTTCCTGAGCGCGGCGATCACGGCGGCGAGCCGCTTGAGCAGGATGAGCACCGCCTCTTTCATCTGGATGAGGTCGGTGTTGTCGCCCACGAACGCGCTCGTGGCGCCGAGGTGGATGATGGGCTTTGCCGCAGGGCAGCGGTCGCCGAACGCGAGGATGTGGGCCATCACGTCGTGGCGGGTCTTGGCTTCATATTTTTTGGCCGCCTCGTAGTCGATGTCGGTGAGGTGCGCCCTCATCTCGCCCACCTGCTCCTGCTTGATGGGAAGCCCGAGCTCCATCTCGCATTCGGCAAGCGCGACCCACAATTTTCTCCAGGTGCCGAACTTGAAATCAGGGGAGAAGACATACGACATCTCGCTGCCGGCATAGCGTTCCAGCAGCGGATTGCTGTATAGAGCGGTCGTGGAATTGTTTTTTTTATTCATGATAATCCCTGAATTTTAATGTCAAAAAATCCATGTCCAAACCGTAATAAGGGGTGAACCTCGCGGCCGCTTTATAAGGAGCGAGAGAACTTTTTAATATAGTTTATTGATATGCAGCCCTTAAAACTGGGATTGTAAAAAACAGATAATTTCAGATAAAACTTGATAGAAGCGTCCTACATTGCTATTTTAATCTATTAATTAGGAATAATCCTCAATACCTTTTTAAATGGGAGCGTTTTTATGAAAAAAGCAACCTTCACCTTTATTCTGTCGGTTCTCTATGGCGCGGTGATGCTCGCGGTGCCGGCGCAAGGCCAGAATTCGGTTGAGGAGCTCATGTCGCAGGGAAACAACCTGCTCAAGAACGGCGCATCCACCGAGGCAGCTTCCGTGTACAAGAAAATCCTGGCCAAGGAGCCGAGAAACTTCGAGGCGCAGGCAAACCTCGCCTTTGCCTATCTCCAGGCCGAACGATACGACAAGGCCATCGCGGAATACAACAGGGCCATTTCGCTGGACTCCCGGAACGCAGAATGCTGGGCGAACCTGGGCTTCGCGTATGAAAAGACCGGAAAGTCAAGCAAAGCGGCGGACTGCATTTCCAAATCGGTGGAGCTCAATCCGAGCAACGTGGAGGCGCGCATGAACCTCGCGGCCATGTACGAGAACGCGGGCGCGTGGGACAAGGCGATCGCGCATTACGAGGCGGCCATCAAGACCGACGCCAAGCGCGGGGACGCCTACAGCGGCGTCGCGCGTTGCATGACCGAAAAAGGCAACATCGCGGGCGCGAAGAAATACTGCCAGGAGGCGATCGCCAACGATCCGAACAACGCCGACGCGCACTGGCAGCTCGGCAACATCCTTTGGAAAAAGGAGAACAAGCAGGCCGAGGCGCTCAAGGAATACGAAACGTCGGTCAAGCTCGATGAAAACTCGCAGATCTTTTATGAAAACCTCGCTCTTCTCCAGGATGACATGGGAAAAAAGGACGAGGCGCTGGCCACCTGGAAAAAGTACCTCATCTATCTTAACGACGCGATGAAGAAGGAAGAGGTGCAGCGGCACATCGACAAGCTTGAAGGCCATGAGACATCCGCCTCGACCACCAGCAAGGCTGACGCGAAGGCGAACCGAGAAAAGGCGGCGCAGCAGAGTGAAGAGCAGATGCAGCAGCTCAAGAGCGAGCTGCACAATGAAGGAAAGGGCGAGACAAAGCACATTGACGCGCAGCCAGTCGACGTCGGCTCCGATTTCGACAAGCTGAGCAAGGACACCGGCAACGCGCTCGACCTCCGCCAAGAGGCCAAGAAAAAGTCGGCGGCAAAGTAAGATCGTCAAGAGGGCAATTGCTGATGGGTTTATGGGTTGACGAGGGCCGAACACCATGCGTTGACCCGTAAACCCATTGTCGTATCACCGTACAAAGAACGTCGCCAGTGCTCCGTTACAACTCATACCGCTCCCATCTTAAAAAGCGCTTTGGAAAACCGGTGCTTAAAATTCCGCTCAACGCGGGGTTCTCCTGCCCCAACCGCAACGGCACCATAAGCGCGGAAGGATGTTCGTTCTGCGACAACCGGTCGTTCTCCCCTGTCGCCTTGACCGCCGCTTCCATCATTGACCAGTTGCAAGGCGCGATCGACCGGGACAACGGCAGGCACAGCGCGTATATCGCTTATCTCCAGCCATTCTCCAACACATACGGCGACAGGAAACGGCTCGCTGAAGTGTATGAGCCCGTTATCAAATATCCAGGGATTATCGGGCTTGCGGTTGGAACAAGGCCGGATTGTTTTTCAGAAGGTGTTTTAGACTACCTTGAAGATGTATCGAAGCGAACTTATCTCTCGATTGAAATTGGTTTACAGAGCGGCAACGGTGAAGTCCTCAAGCGCAATAATCGCGGGCATGATGCCGAGTCGTTCATCAACGCTGTCAGTGAGCTTTCCAAAAGGAGAATCGAGGCCGTGGCCCATGTCATGATTGGGCTGCCGTTTGAAACGCGCGGCCAGACAATAAATACCGCGAAGCTCCTCGCCTCGCTTCCCGTCAACGGCATTAAAATCCATCAACTGATGATTATAGCCGGAACCAAAGCGCATGAATGGTATAAGGAAGGGAAAGTGAAGGCATTGACGATTGAGGAATATGCCGACATTCTGTGCGAGTTTTTGTCCTATGTGAGGCCCGACCAGTTGATCCATAGGATCATGGCGGATTCAAGTGTGAAAAACGGCCTCGTTGCGCCGACGTGGAGCGCGGAGAAGGGGAAGGCGATAAAGTTTTTACATGAAGTGATGGAGAAGAAAGGACTAGTGCAAGGAAATTTATATAGGTAAAAATATTCATGGCGCCCGCCGGTCACGACTCCGCGCCCCCTTACGGGCCCGGCCTATCGGCCTCGTTGCCGGACCGCCCGAGTCACCTTTGGCGAGGGGTCGGCCGGCAATTCGCTTTGGCTCACCCTCCGGTCCGCACCGGCGCGAAACATCATTCCGTTTGTTTACTTAGAGACATCCCGAATAAAAACATTTTGTTTTCAGACCAACTTTCAAGTTATAACGTTCCCTTCTTCCACCGTGTAAAGCGCGCGCTGCCACGAGTGTGTCGCCAGCCACTGCTATCGCCCGCAAATCACTATGGTACCGGCGCCAAAGAGGGGGTGTGGGTGCAGATCACCGCCACTCCCTTTTGTCCAGATTGATTTTACTATGAGGGAGTGGCGGAAGCTGCACCCCAGGGGGAGACCTCCCCCTCCAGAAGTTTTTATTTGAGGAAATTAAATTGAAAAAAGAATTTTAATTGGAAAGCTTCAGCACGCTCTGCATCTTCACCGTCTTTGCTTCCTTGTTCGACAATCTCACGCCCTGCGCCTTCACTCCCTTGATCAGGTAGTCCTTGAGGTTGAACTGCTCCTCGAGCACGCGCAGGTACGGTTTGGGCTTGTACTCCACCTGGATGGTGCCCTCGGGCTCGGTGGTGAACATCTGCACCGTTGCGCCCTCGGGCACGAGCTGGTAGGCCTTCTGCATGATGAACTGCTCGATCCGGCAGCGCTTGATGCAGGGGCACATGTTCTCGGGGTCCTTGTAGACAAGCGAGAAAACGAGGTCCTTGTCCGGGAACCCGCAGTGGAGCATGCCCTTGTCCACGAACAGCTTGTCGGGCGCGTTGATCACCGAGTACACGCCGTTCTTGCGGATCACCAGGATGCGGTCGTAGAGCGACACGTCGAACAGGGCAACGCCGTTCACCTCGTAGCCGAGGTACCCGTTGTCGCGGTCGTACCGCAGCTTGAGGTTGCGCTGCGCCACTTCGCGCACGTCAACGCGCTCGAACGACACGACCTCGGTGCGGCGCAGGTATTGCTTGCCGTACTTGAGGATCAGATCCTGCAGAAACCCTATGGTGTAGTCGATGATGTCGTCGAGCGAATGTTTGATCTCCTTGAGCCGCGTCTTGATCTCGTCCATCTCATGCTGGGCTTTGTTGATGTCGTAGGCGGAGATCCGGCGTATGGGGATCTTGAGCAGGGTCTCGACGTCGTCGGGCGTGACCTCACGCTTGATGTCCTTCTGGAAAGGTTCCAGTCCGTCAATCACTGCCTTGACCACGCCCTCTTGCGTTTTCTTGTCCTCGATTTTTTTATAGACGCGGTTCTCGATAAAGATCTGCTCGAGCGTCTTGGCGTGGAGCCGGTCGCGCAGGTGGCCGTCCTCGATCTTGAGCTCGCGGCGCAAGAGCTCCACGAGCCGGTCCGCATTATATTTGAGCACGTCGGACACGCTCATGGTGACGGGCTTGTTGTCCTGTATCACCACGACGTTTACCGTGGTGGAGACCTCGCAGTCGGTGAAGGCGTACAGCGCGTCCACGGTGTCCTGCGTGTGAACGCCGCGCGCGAGGTGGATCTCGATCTCCACCTGCTCCGACGTGAAGTCCTGTATGCCCGCGATCTTTATCTTGTTCTTGCGCGCCGCGTCTTCGATGCTCGCGATGAGGCTCTCGGTGGTGGTGCCGTAGGGGATCTCGCGCACCACGATGCGCTTGTCGTCCCTCGCGTCGAGCCGCGCGCGGATGCGCACCTTGCCGTTGCCCTCGTTGTATTCCGATATGTCCAGCATGCCGCCCGACGGGAAGTCGGGCCTGAGCGAGAACGTGTCCTTGTTGAGGTAGGAGATCTGCGCCTGGAGCAGCTCGATGAAGTTGTGCGGCAGGATCTTGGTGGCCATGCCCACGGCGATACCCTCGGCGCCCTGCGCCAGCAGCACCGGCACCTTGGCGGGCAGGGCAACGGGCTCCTTGTTGCGGCCGTCGTAGGAATCGACGAAATCGGTGATCTCCGGGTTGAACAGCGTCTCCCTGGCCAGCGGCGTTAAGCGGCACTCGATGTAACGCATGGCCGACGCCTCGTCGCCGGTGAGCACGTTGCCGAAATTTCCCTGTTTGTCAATAAACAAGTCCTTGTTGGCAAGGCCGACGAGCGCGGCGAAGATCGACGCGTCGCCGTGCGGGTGGTATTTCATGCATTGGCCCACGGCGTTGGCCACCTTGTGGAACTTGCCGTCGTCCATTTCATGCAGCGTGTGCAGGATGCGGCGCTGCACCGGCTTGAGCCCGTCCGACAGGTCCGGGATGGCGCGGTCTTTGATGACGTAGCTCGCGTACTCGATGAAATAGTTTTTATATAATGCGGGGACGAACGCCATTAGGGCACCTTGGCTCTGGATGTGGTTCTGTCATCCCCGACCCGATCGGGATCCATTTTGCCAAAAAGCAATAATAGATTCCCGCTTTCGCGGGAATGACAAACTGGTCATTAGGATTAGAATCAAGAAAGACGCTCATTAAACCAAATTCTCCATAATGAAGTCCTTGCGCTCGGGCGTGTTCTTGCCCATGTAGAATTCGAGCGTCTCGGGAACGTTCTTGATGGACTTGACGTTTACCTCCACAAGCCGCATGTTCTCGCCGATGAACTGGCCGAACTCGGAGGGCGAGATCTCGCCGAGCCCCTTGAAGCGCGTGACTTCCGCGCCTTTCAGCTCCTTCACCGCAGTGTCGCGCTCCTTCTCGCTGTAGCAGTAGCGGGTCTCCTTGTTGTTGCGCACGCGGAACAGCGGGGTCTCGAGGATGTACAGGTGGTTCGACACTACCACGTCCTCGAAATACGTGAGAAAGAACGTCATGAGCAGGTAGCGGATGTGGAATCCGTCAACGTCGGCGTCGGTGGCGATCACGATCTTGTTGTACCGAAGGGTCTCCATGTTCTCCTCGATGCCGAGCGCCATCATCAGGCTGTAGAGCTCCTCGTTCTGGTAGATGGCCGCGCGGTTGCGCGAGAACACGTTCTCGGGCTTGCCCTTGAGCGTGAAGATCGCCTGGGTCTGCACGTCGCGCGCCGACACGATGGACCCGGCCGCCGACTGCCCCTCGGTGAGAAAGATGGTCGATTCCTCGCCGTGCTTGGAATCGCCCAGATGGTATTTGCAGTCCTTGAGGCACGGGATCTTTATCTCGATGCGCTTGGCGGCCTCCTTGGCCTCCTTCTTGACCGCGTTGAGCTCCTTGCGCAAATGTTCGTTCTGCACGATCTTGCTCTCGAGCGCCTTGGCGCTCTCGGGGTTCTTGTGCAGAAAGTCCACCACGCCCGACTTTACTTCCGAGATCACCCATGCGCGGATCTCGGTGTTGCCGAGCTTGTTCTTGGTCTGGCTCTCGAACACCGGCGCCTTGAGCTTGACCGCGATGGCGCCCGACATGCCCTCGCGCACGTCAAGGCCCGAGTAGTCCTTCTTGTAGAACTCCTGGATGCCCTTGAGAAAGCCCTCGCGGAACGCCGAGAGGTGCGTGCCGCCGTCGCTCGTGAGCTGGCCGTTGACGAACGAGAAGTAGGTCTCGCCGTAGGAGGTGTTGTGCGTGAAGGCGAACTCGAGGTACTTGGTCTTGTAATGGCCGATGCCGTAAACGATCTTGTCGCCCACCTCGTCCTTGAGCAGGTCCAGAAGGCCGTTCTTCGATTCGAACGTCTGCTTGTTGAAGATGAGCTTGAGCCCGGTGTTGAGGCAGGAGTAGATCCAGAGCCTGCGCTCCACGTATTCGTGGTTGAACGCGTATTCGCCGAACAGCTCGGGGTCGGGCGTGAACTCGATGAGCGTGCCGTTGTGCTCGCCCTTCACCGTGCCCTTGCGCTTGCCCACCTGCTTGCCTTTTGAGAACGTGGCCTCGAAATACTCGCCGTCGCGGAACGACGCCACGCGGAAATGCGACGACATGCCGTTCACCGCCTTGGTGCCCACGCCGTTGAGCCCCACCGAGAACTGGAACACGTCGTCGTTGTACTTGGCGCCGGTGTTGATCACCGACACGCACTCTATCACCTTGCCCAGCGGGATGCCGCGGCCGTAGTCGCGCACCGAAACGATCCCCTCCTCGATGGCGACCTCGATTTTCTTGCCGAACCCCATGATGAACTCGTCGATCGAGTTGTCGATCACTTCCTTGAGCAGCACGTAGATGCCGTCGTCCGGGTTGGTGCCGTCGCCCAGCCGGCCGATGTACATTCCCGGACGTAAACGGATGTGCTCGAGGGAACTGAGGGTCTTGATTGTTTTTTCGTCGTAGACCGGGATGTTGAGGCGAGTGTCTGGCATAGGTCTTTTTATATATATTGTAGCACGTTGGCAAAGGCGATACAAGATATTGTATAAATAATATAATTAATGGAAAAAGGAGGATGAATTTTGGAGATACTTTATAGATGTATATGATGTGTATAATAAGAAAACACAAATCTGGTGGGGACACCACTTCGTGGTTTCCCCTGAGGTGCAGCTTCCGGCGCGCCTCGGATAGCTTGAAATGTTCAAAGCGCGCCGGCGATCTGCACCCACACCCCTTCCCCAAAGTCAACTCATCTTTTCCATTATCAAGACAAAACTTCAACTTATACACCTCCGCAACAAACTAAAACCAGGTCCGGAGTCACTACCGCACTTTTACCCATCAAATCTTTCTCGACGCGTTAGGGGCGAGCGGAGGCCGCGCCGGAACGCGGTGCTGCCCGGACCCGGCTTTTTGCGAAGCAAAAAGCATACGGGCCGTGGCAGCCCGAGCCCAAGGCGAGACCGGAGTGAGAACCCACCCCAATGGCTGGCGCAATTTGTTGCGCCAGCCATTGGGGGAACGCCCGTATTTTTTTCTTTGTCTTCAGTATCATTCCACAAGAATTATTTTTTCATTAACCATGAAGCTTTCCAAAATCCTCATCGGCGCCATGAGGTTCAAAGACCGCGCGAGCGCCGCTGAAATCATCCACAAGGCCATTGACTGCGGCTTCAATTACATCGACACGTCGCCGTGCTATTGTTATAAAAGCGAGAAGGAGAATTCGGAGGCGTGGGTGGGCGCGGCGCTTGCAACGGCCGGCTATCGCGAGCGCGTGATGGTGTCAACGAAATGCGCGCCGGGCGACGGCGGCAGGGGGCTCGGGCCTTTCGTGGCGAGCCAGGGGTTCGGCGTGCGCACCACGGCGCACCTTGCGCAGATGTTCAAACAATCGCTTGCCCGGCTCGGCTTGCCGCGGCTTGACTTTTACCACTTGTGGACCACGCACACCAGGGAGCAGTTCGAGGCCGCCATGCAGCCGGGCGGCTGGTACGACGGCGTGATGGAACAGAAACAAAAAGGCATGTTCGACCACCTCGGCATCACCACGCACGCCGACCCGGACACCATCATCGCTTTTTTGGAGACCGGGAAATTCGAGACCGTGACCATGCCGCTCAACGTGATCGACCTCACGCGGCTCAAGACGGTTGACTATTGCGCCAAAAAAGGCATTCCGGTGATCGCCATGAACCCGCTCGCCGGCGGGTTCTGCGCGGCAAATTCAAGGCTCAAGGAGCTCGCGCTGCGTTATCTCATGGCCCTGCCAAACGTGCATATCCTGATCGGATTCTCTGCGGTAAACGAGGTTGACTATGCGAAATGGATCCTCGACACCTCGCCGGAACACAAGCAGACCGCTGAACAGATACTGAAAAAAGTGGACACCCTCATCGGCGCACGGGAGCCGCGGTGCACCGCGTGCGGATACTGCCAGCCCTGCCCGCAGGGCATTAATCTTGGTTCCTGCCTTTCCTATTATAATATCTATAAGTATATGAAGCTGCCGCATGCAAAGAAGGCCTTTAAAGAAAAGCAATGGGAGGCTTCTCTTAAGCTTGACAAGTGCACCGCCTGCGGAACCTGCTCAACGAGATGTCCCAACCAGCTCCCGCTTGACAGAATCATAGCTGACGCGAAAAAGCTTTTGTACGAGAAGTAGATAAAATTCACCACAGAGACACAGAGAGCACAGAGAAGGCAATAATGGAGTTCGAAAGTAATCAACCTCGGCTATTATAATTGTCTTTTTCCGCAGAATAATAGCGCGCGCTGCCACAGTCGTCTCGCCAGCCACTTCTCGTATCCGCGAATCACGGGAGTATTGGCGCCAAAGAGGGGGGTGTGCCCCCGGATCACCGCCGCATCCCGCCGCACATTCTACTTGACATCTGGGATGCGGCGGAAGCCGGGGGCCAGGGGGAGACCTCCCCCACCATATCATTACAAAATATAAAACATGAAATAAAAATGCCCCTCCTCCCTTTCGGGAGAAGGGGCTTAACCTTCCAATAACCGTCTTATAAAACCTTATTTCTTCTTCTTGCCCGACTCCTCAAGAATCTCCTTATTGTTAGGATCAAGCTTGAGCGCCTTGTCAAGATGGAGCTGGTAATCGGCCATGTTCTTCTGGACCTTCGCGAGCTTGGCGAGCCCGAGCTCCGCGAGCGCGTAGTTCGGGTCGGCCTTGAGCGCGCGGTCGTAGAACGTCTTGGCCCACGGCAGCTTCGACTGCATCAGGTACACCTCGGCGCGCTCGTACATCGCCGGCGCGTAGTTCGGGTTGATGTACGAGATCTCCTTATAGGTCTCCACCGCGTCGTCCCACTTGCCCTGGATCGACTGGATCTTGCCGTAGAGCATGAGCGCCGGGATGTTCTCCGGGTCGGTGGCCGTGATGTCCTTGATCGTGCTCTCCGCCTGCGCGTACACGCCGGCCAGGTACAGCGCCTCGGCGTATTTGAGCAGCGTCTTGTTGTCGCGTTTCTTCTGGACAATGGCCGACATCACGTCGAGCGCCTTCTTGGACTGGCCCGTTGACTTGTACAACTCGAACAGCGTCATCTTGATGTTCTCGTCGTCGGGCTTGAGGCGGTCGGCCTTCTCAAGCAGGTCGGTTGCCTCGCGCGAACGATCGGTCTCGATGTAGCCCTGCGCCAGGGGAACCATGAACGCCGGGTCGTTGGGCTTGAGCGAATTGGCCATTTCGAGGAACACCATGGCGTCGTTGACCTTGTGCTTTGAAAGCAGGAGCTCGCCGATCTTCCCCGCCGCGTCCGCGTTCTGCGGGTCGAGCTGAATGAACTTGCGGTACGCGTCGAGCTCCTCCTTGTCCTTGCCGAGCTTGCCGTACACCTGGCCCATCTCGTACCACATGGCCGGGATGGTGTCGGCGAGCGCCGAGCACTTCTTGAGCAACGTGAGCGCCTTGTCAAGCGTCGCCTTCTGCTTGGCATAGTAGAGGCCCGCGGCGAGAAAGCTCTTGTAGTCCCTGGGAAAATTGACCGTGTTTTCCTCGTACATCCTCGCGGCCGCGGCCGGGTTTGTCGCTTCCGTCAATTGGGCCTTGCGCAGCGAGGCGTCTGCGTCATGCACGCTGGTGAACTTCGTGTACACCGTATAGGCCTCGAGCGCCTTTGCCGCGTTTCCGGTTTTATCGTACGAATCGGCGAGCAGCTTCATCACCGTGACGACGCCCGGGTTCTTCTCGGTCGCCTTTGTGTTGAGTTCACGGAACCGTTCGAACAGCTCGATGGTCTTTTTATAGTCCTTGGTGTAATAGCACGCCTGGCCGTAGGTGAAAATGAAGTCCATGGTCCTTGACGCCTCACCCGTCACCATGGCGAGGTACTTGACCGCCTCGTCGTAGTTCTTCGCGTTGAACGCGGCCTCGCCCACCGATTTGGCGACCGTCACGTCCTTCGGGTTCTTTTCAAGGTACTTCTTGTACATCGAAAGCGCCTGTGAGGCCTTGTTCTGCTTCGTGTACAGTTCGCCGAGCGCCTTGTAGTCGGCGGTGGCGTCGGGGTTCATCGCGATCGACTGCTCGTAGGAAATCACGGCCTCGTTGACCTCGCCGTTCTTCGCCTGGCACTGCGCCAGCGAGGAGAGCACGCTCACGTTTTTCGGGTCGAGCGCGAGCGCCTTCTGGTACATCGCGCCGGCCTTGGCATACGATCCCTGCTTCTGGTAGATCGCTCCAAGCGACGCGTACATGGTTGCGTCTGCCTCGCCCGCGGCCACCGCGCCGGCAAGCGCCTTGCCCACCTCCTCGGGCAGGCCTTTCGACATCACGAGCTCGACATACCGTTTGTAAAATCCCTTGATGGCGGGATCGGCCTTGAGCGCCGCGCGGTAGGCGGTGAGCGCGCCGGTCATTTCCTTCTGCTCGTACAGCATGTCGCCGAGGTTCTTCTGCGCCGCGGCATCGGCCGGATTGAGCGCCACGTATTTCTTGAGATACAGGGCCGCGTCGGCATTATTGCCCGCCTTCACCGCGATGTCGTAGAGGGTCTTGAACACATCGGGATTTGTGGGCGTGAGCACCGCGAGTTCCTTGAAAATATCTGCCGCCTTTGTGCAATTCCTGCTCTTATAGCACGCCTGGCCGTAGAGAAGCAGGTAGGAGGCGGTCTTGGCTTCCGGGCCCTGCACCATGGCAAGATATTTTACAGCCTCATCGTAGTCCTTGGCCTTGTATTCGTATTCGCCCACGGCCATGGCGGTTTTGGTGTCATTCGGGTTCTTTTCCAACACCTTCTTGTACATGTTCATGGCCTGGTCGTTTTTGTTCTGCTTGCTGTACAGGTCGGCAAGCATCTTGTATTCCTTGATGTCCGACGGATTGAGGGCGACCACCTGCTCGTAGGTAATGGTGGCTTCCTTGACGTTGCCGCTCTTGGCCTGGCAGAATCCCAGCGCCGACAGCGCCTCGTTGTTGCGCGGGTCAAGCTGGAGCGCCTTGGTGTACATCTCGATGGCCTTCGAGTAATTGGCCGCGTTCTTGTACACGCCGCCGAGGGTCATGTACATCGCGGCGTCGGCCTCGCCCGCCGCAATGGCGCCCTTGAGCGCCTTGACGATGTCGGCCTGCACGCCCTTTGCGGTCACCAGTTCGACATAGCGTTTGTAAAAGCCCTTTGCGGACGGGTCGGCGAGGAGCGCTGCATTGTAGGCCGCGAGCGCGCCGTCGGCGTTTTTCTCTTCGTATAAAATGTCGCCGAGGTTCTTCTGCGCCGCCGCGTCGGCCGGCTTGAGGCTGAGGTATTTCTTGAGGTACACGGAGGCGTCTTTCTTGTTGCCGCCTTCCTTGGAGGAAATATCGTACAGCATCCTGAACACTTCGGGATTGAGCGGCGTCAGCTTGGCAAGCGCAAGCAGCACCTCTGAGGCCTTCTTGAAATTCTTGGCGTTGTAGCATGCCTGGGAATATTTGAACAGGAAGTCGGCGCTGCCGGCCTCGGCCCCGCTCACCATGCCGAAATATTTCATCGCCTCTTCATAATTCTTCTGGTTGTTGAGGTAATCGCCCACGATGAGCGCGATCTTGGAGTTTTGCGGCCGCTTTTCAAGATATTTCTTGTACATCGAAATGGCCTGGCTCGTCTTGTTCTGCTGCTCGTACAGGTCGCCGAGCACGCGGTATTCCTCCGCGGCGTCCGGGTTCATGGCGACCGCCTGCTCGTAGGAGATCACGGCCTCGTTGGTGTTGCCCATCTTGGCCTGGCACTGCGCGAGGGACGAGAGGATCTTCACCCGCTTCGGGTCGAGCTGCAGCGCCTTCTGGTAGTATTCGATCGCCTTTGCGCAAGCGCCTGATTTCGCATTGGTGTTTCCCATGGTCTCGTACATCTGCGCGTCGGCCTCGCCCGCGGCGATCGCACCGCGCATGGCCGGGAATATCTCCTTGGTGAGGCCGAGCGTGGTCACGATCTCAACGTACCGTTTGTAAAAGCCCTTGATTTCCGGGTCCGCCTTGAGCGCGGCCTGATACGCGGCAAGGGCGCCTTCAAAATTCTTCTGTTCGTACAGCAGGTCGCCGAGGTTCTTCTGCGCCGCCGCGTCGCCGGGCCGCAGCGCGACGTACTTCTTGAGATACGCAGCCGCATCGGTCTTGGCGCCGCCGCTTTCGTTGGTGATATCATACATCATTTTATAGATGTCGGCGTTCGCCGGCGTGAGCACGGTCAGCCTCGTGAGCACCTCGATGGCCTTCTTGTAGTTCTTCGCAAAGTAGCACGCCTGTCCGTACTTGAAAAGGAAGTCGGCGTTTTTCGCCTCGGCGCCGCCCACCATGCCGTAATACTTGATGGCGTCGTCGTAGTTTTTCTGGCTGAGCGAGTAGTCGCCCACCGATTTTGCTATGGCGAAATCGGTCGGCTTCTTCTCGAGGTATTTCTTGTACATGGCCACGGCCTGCGACGTCTTGTTCTGCTTGCCGTACAGCTCGCCGAGGGCCTTGTATTCGTCAACCGCCTTGTCGTTCATGGCCACGGCCTGCTCGTAGGAGATCACGGCCTCGTTGACGTTTCCGCTCTTGGCCTGGCAGCTCGCCAGCGCCGTGAGGATGGCGATGTTGCGGGGGTCGAACTGCAGCGCCTTCTGGTACATGTCGATGGCCTTCGGATAGGCGCCCTGGCGCTGGTACACGTTGCCCAGCGAGCTGTACATCGCCGCGTCGGCCTCGCCCGCCGCGACCGCTCCGGTGAGCGCCTTGACGAGTTCCTCGGACGTGCCCTGCGCGCCCACGAGCTCGACATACCGTTTGTAAAAGCCCTTGAGCGTCGGATCGGCCGCGAGCGCCGCGCGGTAGGCGGCAAGCGCGCCCGCGTAGTTTTTCGCCTCATACATCATGTCGCCGAGGTCCTTCTGCGTCGCAGCGTCGCTCGGTTTGAGCGCCGCGTACTTCTGCAGATACGACGCGGACTCGGTTTTCGGGCTGCCGTCCTTGGAGGCGATGTCGTACAGGGTCCTGAACACGTCGGGGTTCTTCGGCGTGAGGGCCGCGAGGCGGACATAGAGCTCCTTGGCCTTCTTGTAGTCCTTGACGGAATAGCACGCCTGGCCGTAGCGGAACAGCAGGTCGGTGTCGGTCGTTTCGGCGGTGGTGACCAGGGCGAAGTACTTGATGGCCTCGTCGTAGTTCTTCTGCGAATATTCGTAGTCGGCGATGGTTTTTGCGATGGACCGGTTGCCGGGCTTCTTGGCCAGGAACTTTTTATAGACCGCGACGGCCTGGTTCGTTTTCTTCTGCTGCATGTACAGATCGCCGAGGGCCTTGTATTCGTCAACCGCCTTGTCGTTCATGGCGACCGCCTGCTCGTAGGAGATCACGGCCTCGTTGACGTTGCCGCTCTTGGCCTGGCAGAACGCCATGGACGAAAGCACGGCCACGTTTTTCGGGTCGAGCTGCATTGACTTTTGATACATTTCGATGGCCTTGGCCCACGCGGCCTGCTTCTGATACACGTTGCCGAGCGAGCTGTACATGGCGGCGTCCGCCTCGTTGGCGTTGATCGCGCCGGTGAGCGCCTTGACAAGCTCCTCGGGCGTGCCTTGAGCGCCCACGAGCTCGACATACCGTTTGTAAAAGCCCTTGAGCGACGGGTCGGCGGTGAGCGCCGCCCGGTACGCGGCGAGTGCGCCGGAATAATTCTTGATGTCGTACATCATGTCGCCGAGGTTTTTCTGGGCCTCGGCGTCGCCGGGCTTGAGCGCCGCGTATCTCTGGAGGTATTGCGACGCCTCGGTGCGCTCGGTGCTGTCCTTCGAGGTGATGTCGAACAGGAGCCGGTACACTTCGGCGTTTTTGGGATTAAGCACCGCAACCTGGGCCAGGAGCTCCTTGGCTTTCTTGAAATTCTTCGCGTAATAGCACGATTGGCCGTATTTGAACATCAGCTCGCCGTCCTTTGCCTCGGCGCCGCCCACCATGGCGTAGTATTTGTTCGCCTCTTCGTAGTCCTTCTGGCCGAATTCGTAGTCGGCCACCAGCTTCGCGATGCGGTATTCGCCCGGCTTCTTGGCCAGGTAGCGTTTGTAAACGCCGACGGCCTGGGCGGTCTTGTTCTGCTGCTGGTACAGGTCGCCGAGCGCCTTGAGCTCGTCGACGGCCTTGTCGTTCATGGCGATGGCCTGCTCGTAGGAAACGATGGCCTCCTTGGCGTTGCCGGTCTTGGCCTGGCAGTGCGCGAGCATGCTGAGCACCGCGGTGTTCCTGGGGTCGAGCTGGATGGATTTCTGGAACATCTCGATTGCCTTGGGGCAGAATCCCTGTTTGAGATAGAGCGAGCCGAGCGAGGCATAGGTCTGCGCGTCGGCCTCGCCGGTGGTGACCGCGCCGGTGAGCGCCGCGGTGAGCTCGGCGGGCTCGGCATTGGGCCCGAGCAGCTCCGCATACCGTTTGTAAACTCCCTTCGCCGCCGGGTCTATCTTGACCACCGCGCGGTAGGCCGCGAGCGCGCCGGCCATTTCCTTCTTTTCGTAGAGCAGGTCGCCGAGCGCCTTCTGCGCGGCGGCGTCGCCGGGTTTGATGGCGACATACGACCTGAGGTAGCCGGCGGCCTCGGTGGTGTTATTCATCTTCATTGCGATGTCGTACAGGTTCCTGAAGATCTCCGCGTCACGCGGCGAGAGCTGCGCAAGCTCCTTGAACTCCTCGAGCGCGGCCTTGGTGTCGCCCTGCGACAGGGTGTAGCGCGCGAGCCGCTGGCGCGATTGGATGTTGCGGGGCTCAAGGGCGAGGATCTTCCGGTCTATCTCGGCGAGCCGCGCCGGCTCGTTGAGCTGCTCATAACATATCGCGAGCTGTTCCCAATATTCCTTGTTGTTCGGCTGCTTGCGCACCATGAACTCGAACTGGTCCTTCGCCTCCTTGTAGTTTTTGTCCTTCATGTAAATGCTGGAAAGAATGACGCGTGGCTCCCAGAGCGTGGCGTCGAGGTGCAGCGCGGACTCGGCCGCGTCGCGCGCCATGTCGGGCTGGTTGAGCTCATAGGCGGCCATGGCCATGCCCTGCGCGGCCGGCGCCGAGCGCTCGAGGGTGTAACTCTTCTGGAAATACTTGGCGGCGTCCTGGTATTTTTTCGCCTTCAGGTTGTAGTCGCCGAGCGCCAGCTGGATCTTGGGATTGTTGGGGTTGAGCGCGAGCATTTTTTCATAGACGACCTTGGCCTTCTCAAGCATCCCGGCCTTGGTGTACATTTCGCCGAGCCTCGCGTAGGCCTCGACGTCCGTGCTGTTGACCTCGAGCTCCCTTTCAAGATAGACCATGGCCTTTTTCGGGACGTCGAGCCCCTCGTAGCAGCGGGCGAGGAGGACATTGATGCCCGGGACGATTTTTCCGGTCGAATCGATTGCGTCGATCGCCTCGAAATGCACGACCGCGGCCTGGTAATTCTTTTTATCGAGCTGATAGGTGCCCACCACTTTGTGCGCATCCAGCACCTCTTTGGCCTTCGAGGGTCCTACTTTGTCAAGAAAGAGCTGGTATGCTTTGGCGATCTTTTCGGGGTCGGCATTGGACTTGGAGAGCGCGGTGGCCCACATGTAGTATTCCTGCGCGCCAAACTGCGGCTTTGACGACGCCTCCTCGAACTCAGCGGCGGCCTCGCCGAATTTCTGTTCGTTGTAATAAATTTTCGCCAGGTCGAAGCTCGCGTCGACCGACGTTGGCTTTTTCTCCTTTGCCAGCTTGAGATAAACGACGGCGGATTCGGGCGGGCTCACCTCGCCGATTTTGAGCGCCAGCACCGGGTCGGGCTGCTTTGCATACACCATCTTGAGCAGTTCCACCGCCTTGGGATAGTTCTTTTCGTTGTACAGAATGACGCCGAGCTCCTTGACCGCGGTGATGTTCGACGGATCGGCCTCAACGACCTTTTCGAGCGCCTTCTTGGCCTCGGCGGGTTTGCCGAGCGCGATGCACGCGCGCGCGTATTCCCAGCTCGCGTCGGCCGTGAAGTTCACCTCAAGGGCCTTTTTCGCCATGGGCGCGGCCTGGGCCGGCTGGTTGAGGGAATTGTACACCTTTGCGATGCCGAGGTAGGCCTCGTAATTCTTCGCGTCCATCCGGGTCGCCACCAGATAGCAGGCGAGCGCCTTCTCGGTAAGGCCCGTCTCAAGGTTGGCGCGGCCGACCTTGACCCATGTCGCCGCGTCGCGCGCCGTGGTAGGAATGTTCTTTTCCGCATAGGCGAGCGCCTCGGTGTATTTCTTCGCCTCAATCAACTTGTCAAATTGCTCGTCGGAATAGGCGAAGGTGGCGGCAAGCAGAATCAGTGCGGAAACAATGTAGCGGATGTGATGGCGACTCCTGGTCATAGATAAGACTCCTTCCACGTCTCTATAAAATAAGGTTCTGTTTTTTCATTAATTAAAGGCAAATATGGCGTGAAGATTAAAAATATATAATATATGGTATATAAGAAAATATTTAAAGTCAAATGTTTAGTGGGAATTTCCTGCAGAAGTTTTTTTATACCGCAACGAGGCTATTGACAACGATTTGCCGGGGAATCCGGGCATGCCCGACTTTTACCGCTCTCACCCGCCGTATTCGGTATACCGTTCCGTCAACGACGCGATTCGCCGGCCGGTCTCCTGAGGCGCAGAAAAAGGGGATAGCTTACGGCCCAGCATACGCCGGCAAAAACAAACGCGAGGATGATGCTGCCGAAGAACCAGTCGATTCCCCACTTGACAAGATAACTGTAATGGAACCGCGAAAACGCCCCGGTCCACGACAAGGGAACCACGAGCTTTCCCGTTGCAATTGTCAAGGGAATCAGCACGGGCAGAAACGGCGGGGACGAGACGCTCACGCCGAGAAACGCGAGCGGCCGGTTGATGCGCGTGAAAAAACTGAGCACGACAAGCGAGGCGACCTGGAAAAAATAAATGGGCAGTATCCCGACAAAAACGCCGAGCGTGAGCGAAAACGCGGCCTGCCGGGGCGTCGTGTTCCTCCGCAGCTCGTGCCTGAACAGCGCGACCACCTTCTGCCGCCACGTGGCGCCGGGATTTTCCAGGATAAGGAACGGGACAAACAGTTTTATCAGCGCCGCCTTTGAATTCACCTTGAAGATGCGCAGAAAATCACGAACCGGCCTAAAATGCGAAACCTCCCCTCCCTTGGCCGCGTAAAAAAGATGTACCTGAACAGGTTTCACCGGTATGCCGCTCCACGCCGCCTTTACCAGAACCTCCTGCTCGAACTCGTACCGCTCGCCCGCGCATTTGAGCGCCCGCGCCGCCGAGAGCGGGTACGCGCGGAACCCGCACTGCGTATCGCGGATGTCAATGCCGGTGATGAATTTGTACCAGAACGCGCCGAATTTCCTTCCCGCGGCCGAGCGGGCCGGCTCTTCGGTCGGTTCCTTTACCAAGACCCTGTCGCCGATCCAGAGGGTTTCTGGCTCGGCCGCTATTCTGCCGAGAAACGCGGGGATGTCGGCAGGATCGTGCTGGCCGTCGGCGTCAAGGGTTATCGCATGCGTAAAGCCGAGCTCTGATGCCCTCCGGAAGCCGGCGCGGAGCGCGGACCCCTTGCCGGAATTTCTGTCAAAATTGATGACGGTGATTTTGCCAGATGATGGCCCGGGAGACTGAAGGATGGTTTTTGTGTCGTCGGTGGAGCCGTCGTTGATGATGATGATGTCCTGAATAAGTTTTTTCGTCTCTGAAATGACGGACAAAATTGTTCCGGCGTTGTTGTAGGTGGGGATTACGGCGACAGGGCGGATGGTGGTTGAGCCCGGAGATTTTTCTTTTTCTGAATCCATCATGAAGATATTTTGATTGAAAGGATTTAAGTTTATTTTGAATTAAGATACGCTGCGGAATGGGGTTGCGTCCATACTTTTTCTCGCTGAGAGGCCTGCAATAGAATCGCCGCGGACGTTCAAAAATACGGCATGTCTTTTAATTTTTTATTGGGGGAAGCATGAATAACAGAATTTTTCCGACATTATTCTTTATTTGTCTGCCTGTTTTACAAATTACAGGACAAACCATCGACCTCTCCGGCAAGGTCGTCGACGAAAACGCCGCCGCTGTTCCCGGCGCGTCGGTCTCGCTGATGATCAACGGCGCCGCAACGGTATCCGACAACAACGGCACGTATCATTTAGGGCCGACGGCGATAACCGCGGCACCGAGGTCGAATGACGATAATCCAATCATTTCTGTGACGAAAAATCGGCTCACGATTTTTTGCGCCGCTCCGGAACGCGTGAGCGGGGCGCTTTTCTCCCTTGACGGAAAATGCCTTTTGCTCATTCCGCCGTCCGTTGTGCCGACCGGATATCATGACCTGAATATTCCGCTGTCAAGGTTCTGCTCGTCATGCGGAATTTTCTCCGTCACTCTCGGCAAAATGCGGTACGATTTCAAGGTCACGGCCGTGAACGGAGGATTTTTTGTCCAATCACACCATGATCCCGCCGAAACCGGTTCACCCATGCAAAAAGCCTCCGCCGATGTTATTATTGACACCATGCGCATAATAAAATCCGGCTTCGACACCGTAAAAATCTGCCTCGGCAAGCTCACCGACACCATGCCGAGCGTGTATTTGACGACCACCGACGGCTATCCCCGCATGATCATCAACAACGCGGCGACGGTCATGATGATTTACAAACCGGATCCATTGACGGGCTATTGCCGCGGGTCGCGTTTCGACCGGTCGGGCATCATCGGCAGGGTGACCAGCGGCGGACACGCGTGGTATGCAGACCGGCGCGCACGATCCGCTCGCGGAACCCACCGGCCCCGCCGGAGAATTCGGCATCGATTCGGTAAACGGCTACGGCAACCAGCCGTTTCTCAAGATCGGCGTGGGCAAGTTGCAGGGCACCGGCGGCACCTACAACTTCCGCACCAATTACCAGATTCTCGATCCCGGCGCGTGGGCCGTTACGCGCGGAAAATACTGGGTGCAGTTCTCCCACCAGATCGCGGCCGTCAACGGGTACGATTACGCTTATGTCAAGCTTATCACCCTCGACACCGCGGCGCCCGTATATTCGATTTACTACGACCTCAAGAATACCGGCGCGAAGCCCTTCATCACCGACCATTACACGCATAATTTCACCCTGATCGACGACAAACAGGTCGCCGGCAATTATAAAGTGACGCTGGGGTTTTCGCCCACGTTTGCCGGGCAGACCTCCTCCCCGGGGAGCTGGAGCTCCATGGCCACGGTGAGCGGCAAGGTGATCACCATCACCGCCACGCTCAACGGATCCGATTACCTGTGGGCGAATTTCGGCGGACTCACGGGCACCGTTGCGGACAACAGCGCCATCGTGCAGGAGACCGCGGGCAAGGCGGCGCTCAAGATCCAGGGCGACGCGGCGCCGTA
Organism: Chitinivibrionales bacterium; assembly: GCA_035516255.1. Taxonomy (NCBI): domain Bacteria; kingdom Pseudomonadati; phylum Fibrobacterota; class Chitinivibrionia; order Chitinivibrionales; species Chitinivibrionales bacterium. The sequence goes on from DATJAL010000013.1 coordinate 81,355, forward strand.
CAAATACAATTTCTGGGCCTCGCCGCGCTCGGTGTGCCCGGAGCCGTACCTGCCGGTAGACCTTGCTCCGGGAGCGGGAATAACATGGACGGATACGTATACGGCGTATCCGAACGGGGCGCAATAATTCAAGGATAATTGATAGTTGACGGTTGACAGTTGACGGCTGCACCCAGGAGGGGGGAGCGGAAGACCGGCCGCGCAATTGCTTGATAGGAAATCTGTCGCAACAGGGAGGAGCGCGGACGGGCTGAAGCGAGGGGGAAACTTCCCCCGCCCATACATCTTTAATTTTATCTGGCTTTTTTCTTCCTGCTGTCCACAACCCTTACCTTCTTCGCGCTCTTCCCCCGAAAATGCTGGATGGTCGTGATGTTGGAGATGAGCACGGGCAGCTGCACGCGCGCCTGGGCGCGAAGCTGGCAGCCGATCTTGTCGAGGTTGGAGGGCATGGTGGCGGCGTGGATGGTGACGCGGTCGGAGCCGCTCTCGTCGTCCTCGAGCACGATGATGTAGTCCTCGATGCCGTCCAGGGAATCGAGGACGTTGGTGATGGCGAGCGGATACACGGTGGTGCCTTTTATCTTGATCATCTGCGATTTACGCGCGAGAATGGGGCCCACGCGCAGGGAGTTGCGACCGCATGCGCATTTTCCCGGCACCTTGAACGTGATGTCGCCGGTCTTATACCGCAAAAGGGGCATGGCCTCCACGCCGAGCGGCGTGGCCACAAGCTCGCCCACCTGGCCGTCGGCGGCCTCTTTTCCGGTTTCGTCAACTATCTCGGTGTACACAAGCTCGGGATGCGCGTGGCCGCCGTACTGCGTGGTGCATTCGCAAAAGGCGCACGAGAGCTCGGTGGAGGCATAGGTGGAATACACCTTTGCGTCGTACAGCTCTTCAAGCGCCCTGCCCACGGTGTTGAGCTCCATGTCCTGTCCGCGGATTGCCTCGCCGATGCAGACGAGCTTTTCGATGGACGAGCCTTTTGTGTCAAACGACAGCTTGGCAAGCTCCTTGGCGAGCCGCAGCAGAAACGACGGTACGCCAACTACCACTGTGGGCTTGAGCAGATCGATGTAATATTTCTGCATGTCAAACGGCAGCACGCCGATGCGCGCCGTGTTCACGCCCAAAAGCGACAGGCCGCGGTAATAGGCCATGCCCGCGATAAAGAGCCGGTCGAGCGATACGAGGATCTGCGCCCGGTCCTTGGGCGTCACGCCGGTGCCGTAAAACGACAAAGCCTCGTTGAACGCGAGCCGGTCGACGTCGTTGGCGGTCATGGAGAACACGAGCGGCTTTCCCGTTGAGCCGCTGGTGACCACGGTCTCCACGATCTGCTCGGGCGTGACGCCCAGGAACATATTCGTGTCCTCGACCACGTCCGATTTCTCGGTGAAGGGCAGCTTTCGGATGTCGTCCCTTGTCTTGATGTCGTCGGGGAACACATCGAACAGCGCGTTCTGGTAATGCGGCGACACCTCCTTGGCGTGGCGCACGTGGTTGCGCATCGCGCGCACCGAGCGCGCTTCGATCTCGTCGGCCGACAGAAATTCCCATGAGAGTTCGGGTCTAAAAACCAATTATGATTCCTCCTGCGGGAAAAAACGAAAGCTGGTACACGTTGGCGGGACCGCTCCTGCCGTCGGTGTACAGCCTAGTCCAGATGTTTTTGCGGTCGTACACATTTTGTAAATCAAAATAGTAAATCATCTGCAGAAAACCAAAGCCAAACCTGCGCTCCCACCGGAGGTCGAGCTTGTGGTATTCGCCGTACACGTCGCTGTTGAGCGCGGCGGCGCTGTTGATGAACCAGCGGTGATACACCGTGTCGTATTCAGGCGAGGTGTGCGGCCGCGGACCGAGGTAGCGCCACCTTGCCGAAACCTCATTCCGGTCAGCGACGGGCATCACGGGCGAGAGGATCTTGAACCACAATTTCCCGGCCAGCGATTTGTACCAGACGTAGTGCAGCAGTTCCTTTTTCCAGCCGCCGGTGAGCGTGAGCGAATTGATGTAATCGAAATCGCCGCGATACCACTGGCCCTCGTGGCCGGGACGCGGGTCGAGGTCCTCCGATTTCGACAGCGAGTACGCCGCGCTCCAGGAAAACTCTTTTGTCAATTTTTTCTCGGCGAACAGTTCAAGGCCATAGCTGCGGCCCTTCCCTATCGAAACGCGCGCGAGGGAATGATTGAACTTGTCCGGGACCGGCGGCGTGGACGAAAGCAGGAAGGAATCGACGGGCATATCGTCGTACCGTTTGTAAAACCCCTCGGCGGCGCATTTGACGCCCGACGCGCCGAACTGGTATTCCAGGCCGCCGATGCCGGTGGCGGCCCGCTTGGGCTTGAGCGCCTTGTTGAATGCACATGCCGCAAGGTCGGCGTAGTCCGGGTCCTGATACTGCACGCCCGCGGCGGTGGTGGCCTCGAGCTGCGGCAGAATCGCCCATGAGGCGCTGAGCCGCGGCGACACGGTGTAACTTTTGTTGATGGTGAACGCATCGAACCGCAGGCCGGGCACCACGCGCAGCCGCGGCGCGGGCCGCCAGATGCCGGACGCGAACGCGCCGTATTTGTAGCCGATGTCGCGTTCGTCAACATACCTTTCCCAGACCACCGGCGGGCCGGCCAGGGGCTCGGGTTTGAATGTGTCGGCGGCGCCCGCGTACTGCCTGAGCGTGTCGGGCCAGTCGTGCATGTTGACGGTAAAGTCGGCCCGTTTGACAAACGCGCCTACCGTGAGCCGGTTGTTTCCCTCGAAGTCAAGCGACGCCTGGGCCTTGCACTCCTGCTCCTGCTCGATGGAGGTGTTCTTGAAAAACGTGTCGGAGGCCGTGTATTCGAGCCGGTCGAACGTGTTGCCCGTGCCCGAGACGGTGACCATGGTGGAAAGCCGGGACGTGACGAACTGCTCCCAGGTGACGCCGCCCGCATACACGTAGCCGCCCGACACAAGGGTGGAGCCCTTGGTGCCGTAGCGCTCGCTCGCCGAATCAATGGTTATGCCGTTGTCGCCGTAAATGGCATTGGCGTATATCTTGTGGTCGGCCGTGTTGTCCGCGACCCTTGCCTCAAGCCCCCAGTATTCGGGCACGGCGGCGGTCTGGTTGTTGAAGGACGTGTGCGAAATGAAATCGAGGTAGCTCTTTGTGGCCGAGAACATGAAGTTGGCCTGCTTGGAAAACAGCGGGCCTTCCAAGTGAACGCCCGCGCCGGCAATGCCCAGGTCAACCCCGCCCAGCACCATGTCGGTGCTGCCGTCGCGCAGCTTCACGTCGAGCACGCTCGAGGCCTTGCCGCCGTACTGCGCGGGCGGCGCGCCCGCGTTGAACGTGAGCCCCTTGACAAGCAGTGGATTGACAAGGGAGATAACGCCGCCGCCCGTGCCCTGCTCCGCGAAATGGTTGGGGTTGGGGATCTCTATGTTGTCAAGGAGGAACAGGTTCTCGCCCGGCGCGCCGCCGCGCACCACGATCTCGTTGGTGTTGTCGCCGCCCGAGCTCACGCTCGGCAGGTTTGCCACCACGCGCTGCACGTCCATGAGGACCCCGGGCGCGCGCAGCAGCTCGTCGCCGGAGATGATCTTGGTCGACGAGGTCATGTCGGGCGGTCGCCGAAACGACGTGGCGCGCACGGTCATGCGGTCGACCGCCGCCTTGCGGGGATTCAGGTCGGCGTCGCAGCGCTTTACGGCATCGCCGGAAACGTACACGTCGGAAACGGCGAGCGATTCAAAGGCGGGATGAGCGAACTGAAGGTTGTAGCTCCCCGGCGCGACGGAATCAAACGCATAGCCGCCGGTGCTGTCCGATTGGGCAATTCTGCCGGATCCCGTGATGATGATGGTGGCCCCGACGATTTTTTTTCCGCTCTGGGCATTGGTCACGACGCCGGTGATGCCGCCGGCCTGGGCCAATACAACATTTATAATGACACACAGGATGATCGGGCAGCAATGTTTCATAAAATTGGCTTCTTATCCCTGATCTTTTAAAATTCTCCGCAGAGAGCGCAGAGAAGAATATGAACCGAAAAAAAAATCATGAAGAATCGCTAAATTTACTCCCCTGTCATTCGAGGAGCAGAGCGACGAAGCAATCGCCCCTTCTCCCTTCAGGTGAGATTGCTTCGCTTCGCTCGCAATGACAAACCACGTTGTACCCTTAGTCTTTAATCGCTATTTTTCTCTGTGCCTCGGCGGCAATCTTCTTTACTTCGGCCATCTCGGCATCTCGCATAGGCTCACCGCCGCGTCGCGGGTCACTATCACGTGGTCAAGCAGCGGGATCTCCATGAGCTTTCCTATTTTGAAAAGCCGCTCGGTGATGTTCCAGTCGGCCTCGCTGGGGCCGGCCGCGCCGCCCGGGTGGTTGTGCGCGAGGATGATCGACGCGGCCTTGCACTGCACCGCCTTCTCCACGATCTGCCGCGGATACACGGCGCACTGGTTCACCGTGCCCTCGCTCACGATTTCGGTGGCGATGATGTTGTGGCCGCCGTCGAGGTACAGGGCGGCCACGTATTCGTCCCCGCGCCGGCCGAACGCGAACCTGAGATATTCCTCAACGTCCCTGCGGTGGTGCGCGAGCGGCCGCTTCTCGTATTTCTCCTTCATGCAGTAGGCCATCAGCTCGCGCATGAGCGCGAGCAGCAGCGACGAGCGCCGGCCGATGCCCTTGACTTCCGCGAGTTCGGGCGCGCTTGCGTGGAGCACGCCGCTCACGGTCTTGAACCGGGCGAGAAGCGCTTTGGCAAGGGGCTTGGTGTCTTTGCGGGGGATGACGCAGGAAAGGAGGAGCTCCACGATCTCGTAATCGGCGAGCGAGGCCAGCCCGGCCTTTTCGAAACGGGAAAGCAGGCGTTCCCGGTGCCCGTGGTGTTCGCCGGCCGTCACGGGCGCCCGCCTTGCCTTACCATTCCACGGAGAGCGCGGCGATGGTGACGCCGGCGCCCACGGAGCAGAGCACGAGCTTGTCGCCGCGCGAAAGGTCCTTTTCGAGATCGAGCAGCGCGAGGGGGATGCTGGCGCTTGACGTGTTGCCCACGCGGCCGATGTTGACGTGGAACCGCTCGAACGGGATGCCGCATTTCTGCGCCGCGGCCTTGAGGATGCGCCCGTTGGCCTGGTGCGGCACCACCTTGTTCACTTCCTCGAGCTTCCAGCCGCTCCGGGCGGTCACCTCCTGGATGATGGACGCGAACCCGCCGGTGGCGAAGCGGAACATGGCGTGGCCGTCGAGCCTGAGCCACGGGTTGAGGTTTTCGAGACCGAGCGGAATTTTATATCCGGGCACAGCACGCTTGGCAAGCTGGAGGCCCTTGGCGTCGGCCCGCAGCACCGCCTGCTTGATCACGTGGCCCTGCCGCGCGCCCGACACCACGGCGGCGCCGGCGCCGTCGCCGAACAGAAAGTAGGTGCCCATGTCTGTTTTGTCAAGAAGCTGCGACTGCATCTCCACGCCCGCCACCAAAATGTTGTCGGCGACGCCCGTGGCGACGAGCCCCTTCGCCACCGACAGCGCGTAGAGCCAGCCCGAGCACGCCGCGTTGATGTCGAACGAGGGAATGCCGTGCAGGCCGAGCAGGTCCTGGAGGATGCACGCGGTGGACGGCATCACCACGTCGGGCGTGGTGGTGGCGAGCACGATGGCGCCGATGTCCTTGCCCACGAGGCCGCTGCGGCGTATCGCCTCCACCGAGGCGTGATAAGCCATTTCGGACGGTTTTTCGCCGTCCCTGGCCCAGCGCCGCTCGCGGATGCCGGTGACGCCGTAAATGTAATCTTCGGTGACTGCGGGAAAATCCCGCAGCAGCTCCTTGTTGGGAACAACGCGGTCGGGAAGGTAGCCGCCGATGCCGAGAATGCTCGCGTGAACGCCGTTTCCCGCGGCGGCCGCGGGCCCGAAGCTGGGAAGCGGCATGCTTTTCCCCGGCCCTTTTGCCGCCTGCGCCGAGGGAATGGCTTCCTTCATGGAAACATCGCTGGTCTCGATTTCCATGACCGGTTCCTCAAAGGACACCGTGTCGCCTTCGGTCGCGATGAGCTTGATCACTTTTCCATCGCACGGCGCATCGAAGTCGAACGCGGCCTTGGCGCTTTCTATTTCAGCAAGGATCTGGCCTTTTTTGAATGCGTCGCCTTCCGCGACATTCCACTTTGTAATGGTCGCCTCGGTCTCCGCCGCCGCCTGCGACGGCAGATACAGGGGAATCTTGAAAACAGTGTCGCTCACGGTCAATCTCCCATCAGTTGTTCAAGTGCCATTTTCACCCGGTCTTTGTCCGGCCTGTAAAGCTGCTCCAGTTCCGACGCGAACGGTACCGGCATGGCCGGCGGACACACCAGCACCGGAGGTTTCTTCATGTGCGGCATGCATTCACGGCACGCCATCGAGATGATGCGGTCGCCGAGGCCAGAGATTTCGGTGCTCTCCTGCACCACGCACAGGCGGCCGGTCTTCTTTACCGATTCAAGTATCCGCGCGGGCGCGAGCGGACCAAGCACGAACGGGTTGAATATGTCGAAGCCGGCCTTGACTTCCGCGCATGCTGCAAGCACCGGGTCGAGCATGGCGCCGAAGCCCACCACGGTGCACTCGTTGCCGTCGGCGTATTTTCTCTCGCGCCATATCCGGTTGAGATCGCCGTCAAAGTCAATATCGCCGCCCTTGGTGCCGTAGAGCAACTTGTGCTCGAACACAAGGCAGGGGTTCGGGTCGTAAAATCCGGCGACGATCGCCTCGAACGTCTCCTGCGGCGTAAAGGGATAAAGCAACTTGAGCCCGCAGAAGCGCGACCACAGCCCTTCGAACTCGCCCGAATGGAACGCGCCGAGCGTGATGCCGCCGCCGCAGGGAAGCCGGAACAGCGCAGGCACTTCCTTACCGCAACGAAAATACCATGTGCCGCAATTCAATCCCAACTGGGTCGCCGACTCGGTGGAGAAATCGGCAAATTGGTATTCCACGATGGGCCGCATGCCGGTCTGCGAAGCGCCGAGCGCAAAACCGACGATCGCGGATTCGGCCATGGGCATGTCGAGCACGCGGTTGGGACCGAACTTGTCAAACAGCCCCTTGCAGGTCTTGAATGCGGACCCGTACGGCCCCACGTCAAGGCCCAGAAGAACGGCGTTCTTGTTGCGCGACATGACGTAGTCGAGCGCCAGGGTAACGGCGTTGAGGTTCTTCACCTTTTGCGCCTTGAATGCGTCGAGCGCGGACGCCTGTTTCCGTTCTGCAAACACGGGCCCGAATGAAATGCCCGGATCGGGCCGCGGCACCTCGAGCGCGCGCTTTACGGTTTCGTCAACAAGCGCCGCGGCCTCCTTTTCCATGGCCGCGACGGATGTCTCGGAGGCGCCGGAGTCGAGCAGCGATTTCCGGCCGCGCACCACCGGCTCTCGTTTGAGCCATTCGTCCCGCTCCTGCTGCGTCACGTATTCGGCGTTGTCGTACACGGCGTGGCCGAGGAGCCGCAGGGTCATGCATTCGAGAAGATAGGGCATCGATGTTTTGCTCATTTCGTCAAGCGCATCGCACACCGCGCAATAAACCTCCCATGCGTCCGTGCCGTCGATGGTCTTTCCCTTGATGCCGTAGCCCGCGGCCCGGTGTGAAATTTTCGCGCAGGCGTATTGCAGCCGCGTGGGCGTGGAATAGGCGTAATGATTGTTCTGCACCAAAAAAAGCACCGGCGATTTGCGCACCGACGCGATGTTGAGCGACTCGTGGAACTCGCCCTTGCTGCTGCCGCCGTCGCCGATCACGGCCAGGCCGAAAATGTCCTCGCCGTTTTGGCGCGCCGACCACACGCCGCCCACCACGGTGCTGAGCATGTTGGAAAGGTGGCTGATCATGGGAAAGCGGCGGTATTGAACGTTCGCGTGGTGCACGTTGCCCTCGCGTCCGTGCGTGGGGCTGTCGGCGTTGGCCATGTACTGGCACATGATTTCGTACGGCGTGTCGCCCATGATCATGTGCGCGGAAATGTCGCGGTGCAGAAGCGACAGCACGTCTTTGGCGGGCCTGAAGGGAAAGCTCATGCCCACGGCAGTTGCTTCGTTGCCGACGCCCAGCGTCACCGTGCCCTTCACATACCGCTTGCGGAAAAGCTCGACCAGCTTCTCCTCGAATTTTCTCGAAAAAAACATCCAGGAATACGCGAGCGGCCAGAATTTTTCTTTGGAGAGCTTTTGCGGATAGCGCGGAAAAACGGTGTTCATGAATCTCGCTGGTTGGAATGGAAAATGGTTTGAACGGCTGTAATTATAATATGTATAGAATATAAGTTAAGATTGTAAATGCGGGTTTTGAATTTTATAGATGCTATAATTCAAAATTTTGAATTTTATGGGGGAGAGGTATACCCCTTCGGGTACTTCCGATGGTCGTCTCCCCCGGCCTCGGTCTCCTCGCCCTATCGGGCTGCGGGATACTCGGCACTCCCCTCTCCAGGGTGCGGCTGGGTACCACCCAATGCAAGCCCGTACCTTCGGCTGGGCGCACCCTTGTGGCGGCAATTGTTTAGATAAAGAGGTTAGATCTAATTTAATTGACTGCTGCCCGATCGGCGAGGCGAAAGCATCTTTACTAACAAGAATTCCGCCGCCACGTTAGGCAGGACTGGAGGCCGCGCTGGAGCGCGGTGCTGCCCGGACCCCGGCGGTCTTCCGCCATCGGGCCGTGGCAGCCCGAGCCGAAGGCGAGACCGGAAGGACGGCCGACCCGACACCGAGCATTTGCGAGGTGGAGGGGAACGCCCGGTTTTTTTATTATTTTATTACTAGAAAAAACCATGGACCAACTACCCCACATCCTTGTCGCCTGCGCCATCATCGAAAATAACGGGAAAATCCTGGCCGCAAAAAGGAGCGACGCCCAACCACACGGCGGAAAGTGGGAATTTCCAGGCGGGAAAATCGGGAAGGATGAAGATCCCGACGCCGCAATCGTCCGCGAAATCAGGGAAGAGCTCGGCTGCGGCATCCGGGTGATTAATGAACTGTCAGATGTGTCTTTCAGATATCCCGACAAGAGCGTGACGCTCGTGCCGCTCGTTTGTGAAATAACTGAGGCCACTGCCCATGCGCTTGAGCACGATGAAGTGCGCTGGGTAGATATGAAAGAGGCGGATGCGCTTGACTGGCTTCCGCCGGATAAAGAGATAATGAAGGATTATTTCAGGATGAAGCAATTCGGGGGATGAGGTCACTGGGATCCAACCCCAATCTTTTTCCAACAGCGTCCGAATCTATTCTCGATCTTTAACAAATAGAGACCCGAGGATAATCCTTTTAGACTCATCATCACATTTCCATTTTCATTCTCCCCGACGCGGCACTTTCTGCCTTGCACCGTCAACAATTCCACCGATATTTTCCCGGCAACTTTCTGCTTCACCAAAAGAGTATTCCCCCTCAAAATCACTTCAGGCATTCCCGCCGCAACTGTCCTTACCGCCTTGTCCCGCGCCGAAAGAACTGGTCCGTCCCAGAAAAACGTCATGCTCGCCGATGCCGGGATGCCGTAGGTAAACGACTTGGAGCCCCAGAGCACCTTGAAAACGTGCGCCGCGAGGCTGTCGTTGTTGTAGGCGACGAGCGCGATCGAGCCGTTGGTGTTTACAAACGCGACATTGAGCACGGTGGAGTCGGCGGTGGAAAAAATGCGGCGCGCGCCGTTGCGCACGAATTTGGACAGGTGGCCGATGGTGTAATAGTCGATAAGGTAGTCGAACTGGCCGGCCTTCGCGTCGCTTGCGTGCACCCTGACCATGCCCATGCACGTGCTGCACCCGCCGATGTGCGGGCCCCAGTTCTCGTCCGTCGCCACCGGCCACTTGACATACGAGCGCGCCCAGTTCCTGGTCATGTACACCATGTCGACGAAGTTCTGCTGCTGCTGCGCGCGCGTGGATAGCGTGGCCTGCGACGAGCGCTCGGTGATGTAAACATTGAGCCCGTACTGGTCGTGGACGCGCGTCTGAGTGGCCGGATCGCCGAAATAGCCGTGGAAGGCGACGCCGCCCACGTGCGGCGAGCGGGTGATCAGGGTGTCGGTGAGAAATGGCTCGACCGCGACGATATCGTACCAGTTGAAATCGAGGAGCAGGATTTTCGTAATGAGGTCCTTCTCCGCAAACTGCGGGAGCCAGTTGTTTCGGAGCATGGTCTGCATGTCGGCCGCCGTGATGTCCTCCACCGACGGGTAATCGAGGCCCGGGCAGCAGGTGGGCTCGTTGTTGAGCGACACGTAATCGATATGCACGCCGAGCGATTCGTAGGCCTGGATGGTCCTGACGTAATAGCGCGCCAGGTGCGGAAAGCATTCGGGCCGCACCCCGCCCACCACCACGCTGTTGTTGGTCTTCATCCAGGCGGGCGGGCTCCACGCGTTCATCATGAGCGTGAGGCCGGGATTGAGCCGGCGCGCCCATTTTGTCAAGGGCAAAACGTCCATGGTGTCGTGGCTGACGCTGAAATGAGGCAGGGTCGTGTCGTTGATGTCGGTGGAGTCGCCGTCGTAGGTGTAGCGCTCGCGCGTGAGGTCGGACGAGCCCATGGGATTGCGCAGAAAACTCGCGCCGATGCCCTTTACCGTGTCGAACAGCGCAGTCATCACCGAATCCCGCAGGGCCGGGGAAAGCACGCGGTTGACAAGCCAGGCGGCCCCGTCGGTGAACGACGCGCCCGCGCCCTCCCATGTCTGGTACTGCGTGTCGGCGTCCACCCCTATGACGGTCATAGCTGCGACCGAAGTCGTGTCGGGCCTGAACACGGCGTCGGCCCGGGGCGCGAGCCCCGACGTTATGGAGGAATCGGTTGAAGCGGTCATCCAGACATGGACGGTGTCGCCGCTTGCAAAAAGGGAAAGGGGAATTGAACATGTAAGAAAAATAGAGATTAAAATCCGTGTGAGCATAATGCCTGTTTGTGAGAAATGAGGTTTTAAAAGATAGGATTTATTATTTGCCACGATCGTTTGACCTCCCCCTTTATCCCCCTCCGAATCGGAGGGGGGAAAATACGATTTTTTTTGTAAATTCCTTCTCCCCTTCTCCGGTTCGGAAAAGGGCCGGAGGATGAGGTCAAATATCGTTCACAGCGTTATTTATTCTGTCAATAACATCATCGATGTCATGTTCGATCTCACTATTCTTGAACCGTAGTTCCCGGATTCCCCTTGTGCTGAAAACTTCATTCCTGTGTTTGTCAACCTTTTTCTGTTCTTCATCATCGTGTATCGACCCATCAACCTCAATCACTAAATTTTTTTCCGCGCAGAAAAAATCGGCGATAAAACCTTCAATGATCTGTTGGCGCCTGAATTTAAGGCAACCGCATTTCTTGCCTCTCAACCTGGACCATAGCATGGCCTCGGCCGGAGTCATGTTTTGCCGATATATTCTGGCAAGAGTAACCTTGCCTTTGGAAATTCTCTGGAGCTGAACCACGCCGGAATATTTTAATTTTATGTTTTCTGTTTTTAGAGCCATGTTTATTTGACCGCCCCCTGTATCCCCCTCCGAATCGGAGGGGGAAAGATTCGTCTTATTAATTCTTTCTCCCCTTCTCCGATTCGGAGAAGGGGCCAGGGGATGAGGTCAAGAGATTCTGAACAACATCATCCTACCTCGTTATCAGAAACCTCTCGCAATATTCCCTTTTCTCTCCTCTAGCGTGCACAAAATAGAATCCCGTCTGTAAAGAATTCCCGTACCGCCAGACATAGTTGCTTGAATTCCTGTCAACGTCAAGCGATTTTATTTTCCTGCCCGCGGCATTGTACACCGCCGCGCTTGCGATGCCCGCTTCTTTTGGAAACTCAAACATCACAGAGGATGGATTGACCGAAATCCCGATCCTCCCAGCTTCAACCGGCCTTCTTGCATGAATGACCGCGCTATTGAACATCGAATCAGGCAGCGGCTCGTTGATCTTGATATTGGAGAAAACATATCCGCCGTGGTTCATGGATGTGTCCCTCATGAGCGCGATTTTCTCGAGCAGCGGAACGCCGCCGCTGTCGCCGTATAAAAAAATGCCGTTAAACACATTCGAATCCGGGCTGCTCTGGTGCACCAGAAGCGCGGTGATGACCCACCTGTTCTTGTCGATGGTATAGGCCCAGCTCGAATCGGCGGTCGTTGCGTACGATACCACGCACGTGTCAAGCGTGTCCCGCCTCACCGCGGCGCCCTTGTCCTTCCACCCCCGAATCACGGCCGACGAGAGCAGCGGCTCCCGCAGCGTGGCAATCCCGAGCTCGAAAAGCCCGAACGCCTGGTCCGCGAGGTAAACGCCGGGAAACGGCACATTGCCCTCGGGGGCGATGGCGTCGAGACGGACATGGGACGGGGCGGAATAATAGTACCGACCGGTACTTTGCGAAAGGTGGCCTCAGGTGCAGTAGTATTTGTAAATCTCCGCGTCGGCTGAATAGGAGGTGATTTTGTCGTAGGTGGCGGAGAGGCGCTGGATGACGGTGTCGAGGGAAATGGGCTGGGAAAAAGCTGAGACGGCGAAGAGTAAAAATAATACTGATGATGTAATGAGTTTTCGTGACATGTCAGGCTCCGGGTTTTTATAAATACGCAGGATAAATATAACTCGCGACAACTACTTTGGTTCCTATGTTATCTTGGTTCTTGGGAGATTTGTTCGGGGGTTTTACCATTGAAACTTACTAAGGCAATCGAATATATATACCAAAACGGGAGATCCTCATCAAAATCGTGGTGATATTTAAATACCAAACCAACATTTTCAAGGAAAACGGTAGTATCGAAACTACCAATTGTAAAGTCGTCTTGACCGCTAATTTGTATGTATTCAACGAGATTTTGAAACGGTCTGTAATAGCCGAAATTCTCTTTGTATGTTCCGCGGCTTTCGAGTCCCCAGGATGAAGTTGTTCTTGTTGAAAGGGTGAAGTATCCAGTTTTATCTATGACGGTATCGGGTGTTTCGATAATAGAGTCAACTAAGTAGGTTGTATCGGATGGAGGGCAATTAGGATAGCAGGCCGTAGATGGAGGACATGTATCGGATATACAATATATTAGGCCACTATCGCGGATGGTTACGTCAAACATTGTAGTAATACTGTCAAGTCTAGTTACTTTCATCACCACGATTGTTTTCGTAAAATTTGAATTCCACCATGCATTCTCAGTACCTGTGCCTTTGACTGAATAAATCCAAGTATCGCCAACCGTGATAGCAGGCATGAAATTTACAAGAGCCGGAAGAACCGGGCCATTGATCTTATTGCTACAAGCGAGCAACAATAGGCAAATTGCCAGAACTTTGTGTTTCATGTTATTCTTCTTTTAGTCGGAGAATTACTTTCCAGAAATTTTTCATCATTCTTCTTCGTCCAAACTTACCGCCCTATCATAACAAATCCTTTTTCCCCTAACCATCTACCTTATTTCTATCTATATAATATACCCAAATCTCCCCAAAATCAAACCTTATTTTAAAAACCGTTTTCTGCCCGAAACCACCTCCTAATTACAGATTTCAGTGGTCAGTACTCAGTAGTATGGATTCCCGCTTTCGCGGGAATGACACGAAAAATGCACGTTACCTATTTTCCGATTAACAACTCCGGAAATTACTTAATCGAAAACGGCACTTCTACTTATACCCTTATAATATCTCTTCTTCCGCCGTGTAAACTCTCTATTACCACGGCCGCAACGCCAGCCACCCGAATGCCCGCCGGCCATGGGAGTATCGGCGCCACGGAGGGGGTGTGCCCCCGGATCGCCGCTGCATCCCGGCAACGCATATTTGCTTTACATTCGGGATGCGGTGGAAGCCGGGGGCCAGGGGGAGACCTCCCCCGCAAAATGATTTGTATTTTGATATCATTGACTATTATAAAAGAATAACGTAACTTTCATCCCATATTTCCCATGGAATCACTCAAGCAAGATCACTCAATCCTTCCCATCGTCTCGATCGTCGGGCGTCCCAACGTCGGCAAATCGTGCCTGTTTAACCGGATCATCGGCGTCAAGGCCGCAGTGGTCGACGACGTGCCCGGCGTCACCCGCGACCGCAACTACCGCGGGACCGCCTGGAACGGCTGCGCCTTCTCGCTCGTCGACACGGGCGGGCTCATCCCCGCCTCGAAGGACGGCATGGCCCAGGACATCGCGAAACAGGTTGCCGTTGCCTGCGAGGAATCGGACGTGATATTGTTTCTGGTGGACGTGCGCGGCGGCGTTTGTGCCGACGACCTTGCCGTTGCGCGCGGCCTGCGCAAACAGGCGGGCGACCGGGTGGTGCTCGTTATTAACAAATGCGAATCAAGGCAGACGCAGTACGACACCGGCGCGTTCGTGTCACTGGGCCTCGGCGAAGGCCATGCCGTTTCGGCCCTGCAGGGCTACGGCGTGGGCGATTTGCTCGACCGCGTGACGGCCATGCTCAAGGCCGGGGGCAAAAAACGCTCGCCTTCCCGGGCGCTGCGCGATGACCGCGATTTTGTCAAGGTGGCGGTGGTGGGAAGGCCGAACGCGGGAAAATCCTCGCTTGTAAACAAGCTGCTCGGCCGGCAACGCATGATCGTGCGGCCCGATCCGGGCACCACGCGAGACTCGATCGACTCCGAAATGACCCATCGGGGCCGCCCGATGGTGCTCATCGACACGGCGGGCCTGCGGAAAAAAGCCAATGTGAAGGAAGACCTCGAATACTACTGCAACCTGCGCGCCATCGCAAGCATCGGCCGGTGCGACGTGGCGGTTCTCGTGGTGGATGCGGTCCTGGGAATTCACGAGCAGGACCTGCGCATCGTGCGGCAGATCGTTGACACGCGCAAGGGCCTTCTCTTGTGCTGGAACAAGTGGGACCTTGTGCCCAAAACGCATTCCACCTTTGACCATCTTAGCGCGGCTGTGCGGGCGCAGTACATGGAACTGACGCATGTGCCCATGGTTTCGGCGTCGGCGCTCACGGGCCGGCGCGTGACCGCGGTGCTCGACCGGGTTCTGGAAATCCAAAGCCGCATGCGCTTGCGCGTTGACGCAAAGGAACTTGCCGACCTCGTGCGTTCGTGGGTTTCCGAGCACCCGCATCCCACCACGGCGAACAGGCAGGTGATCATAGAGACCTGCGTACAAGCGGATGCGCCTTTTCCGCTGTTCCACCTGGTTGCAACCAATCCGCGAAACGGGCTTCCCAATTACAAGCGCTTCATCGCCAACAAGCTGTACAACACCTACGATTTCAACGGATGCCCGGTGGTGGTGGATTTTGTACCCATCCGCAAGCGCGCGCGTTATAATAAGGAAGAGGAATTCCGGCCATCCCTGAAAGGAGATGATGTTCAGTGAATATCGCAATTCTCGGCGGAGGAAGCTGGTCGATCGCGCTCTCGGTGCTGCTTGCGGGAAAAAACCACGCCGTGCGGATGTGGGAATTCGACAAAAATGACGCGGCCATGCTTGCGCGGCAGCGCGAGCATCCCAAAAAATTGCCGGGCATCAAAATCCCGCCCAGCGTCGCGGTCACCAACGATATCCGCGAGGCGCTTGAGTCCGCCGAATACGTTTTGTGCGTAGTGCCGTCGCAGACCACGCGGAACACCTGCAAAACGCTGGTCGCGGCCATGGACAAGGCTTCGCTTGACAAAATAAAAGGCTGGATCATCGCGTCAAAGGGCATCGAATGCGGCACGCTCAAGATCATGAGCGAGGTGCTCGTCGACGAGATCCCCGGGCTCTCGGCCGACCGGATCGTGGTGCTCTCGGGCCCGTCGCTCGCCGCCGAGGTCTCGCACGGCATCCCCACCACGGTCGTGGCCGCGTCAACAAACCTTGATCTCGCGAAAATCATCCAGAAGGAGTTTTCCACGCACACCTTCCGGATCTACACCAACACCGACGTCAAGGGCGTTGAGCTTGCCGCGAGCATCAAGAACGTGATCGCGCTGGCGGCCGGCATCTGCGACGGCCTCGGCCTCGGCGCCAACACCAAGGGCGCGCTCCTCACCCGCGGCATGGCCGAAATCGTGAGGCTCGGAATAAAAATGGGCGCGCAGGAGCAGACGTTTTTCGGCCTTGCCGGCATGGGCGACCTCATCACCACCTGCACCAGCACACTGTCGCGCAACCACACCATGGGCGAGCTCATCGCGTCCGGGCTGTCGCTCAAGGAGGCTCTTTCCAGGACAATCATGGTCGCCGAGGGTGTGGAGACCGCGCGCTCCGTGCACGAGCTGGCGAAAAAATACGGCATCGTGATGCCGATTTCCGAGGAAGTGTACAAGGTGCTATTCGAAGGCACGCCGGTAAAAGAGACGATAAAGAATTTGATGCTGCGGGAGCACCGGCCGGAGCGGTGGGGATAATAATATTTACTTTCAATTTAAAAATTAAATTTGGGCGTTCCCCCGTCGGCCCTCCTTCCGGTCCACCCCTTCGGGTGCTTCTCCCTCGTCAGGGATTTCCAAGGGTCACAAGGGTCGTCGTCCTTCGGCTCGGGCCGCCACGGCGCTATGCCGCTACGCGGCGGCGAAGTTCCAGTTAGTCAATATGCCATTGTGGCGCCAGTCGAACATAATTTTCAGTACCATTATTTCTTTATGAAGAGTTTGCTCCCCTCTCCGATTGGGCGGGGGTGCGGTCAAACGATAAAAGAAAGACAACTTTTTATCCCCAGATGTTTCTTGCCCGAAATCAGCGCCGACCAGCCCTCGGAAACCTTAGCTTTTTACAAAAACGACTTTTTTATATTTTTATGTGCATTTTAAATTGTCATATAGTATAATAATTTTATCTTAATGATATACCTCACAAGAACGCTCTAATTGGCGGCATAAAAACATTTTAGGGTTCGCGTCAATGCTCGACAATAAAAAAACATATTATTCCATCAGCGAGGTGTGTGAAAAAACCGGGCTCGAGCCGCATGTGCTGCGGTACTGGGAGAGTGAATTCGCGCAGCTGAGGCCCAAGAAGAACCGGGCCGGCAACCGGGCGTACCGCGACAAGGACATTGAGGTCATCCGTTATATTAAGCACCTGCTTTATGAAGATCAATTCACGATCCCCGGCGCGAAAAAGAAGCTCGCCGAATCAAAGGAATTCGCGCTCCCGCTCCCCACCCCGCCGCAGGAGCAGCAATCCAACGGGCATGTGCTGCAGGAAGTGTCCAGGGAACTGCGGGCGCTTCTGCAGATTCTGAAAAAGTAATTATTCCGGTTTGCAAATTCTGATGATGTCGTCGCGGACGGAGACCCGCAACTCGGGCCGCCGCGAAGCGATTCTTGCAGCAACCGCTTCAACGGTGGGATAATCGTTGCTTCCGGTGAACTCCCGGGCGTCGTCGATGAGCACCACATGGCCGTCCACGCGATGGGCCATGATGGCCGACAGTTCCTCCATGATCGGCGTGTTCTTCTCCCCCTTCACGTTGCCGCCCGAATAATGGCCGTCGAGCCAGAACAGGCACGGCGCGGTGACGCGTGCCAGAACCTGGGGAAGCAGGACCGTGCTGTCGCCCAGCAGCAGGGTGACATTTGCAAAACGCGAAAGCCGCCTGCGCGCCTTGTCTAGGAATTCCCTGTTGAGCTCTATCGAATAAACGGCGGTAAAGGTGCCCGCCATCGCCTCGACCATTTCGCCCAGATACGTGCCGGTTTCGACGAATACGCCGATTTTGTATTTCCCGGCATATTCCTTTATCGCCATCTGCTTGACAATATGCGGGGGCGGCACGGGCCTGCCTTTTGCGAGCCAGTCCCGATATTCCTTTTGGGAATTTTTCCTGCGTTTTGCTTGCCGGTACCCCTCGTGATTGAAGAGATACAGAAAAACTTCCTGTATCAACCCCGCACCCATGAAATCATCCTTTTACGACCGAAGTGATTGGTTCGCCTTTTGTCTTTTCTGAAACAGCATTGGCCCCAGGGCATCAAATACCGAAGCAATTGACGTATAAGACTCTATCGAATAGTACTGGTACCAGCCGCAGTTGCGCTTGCACGTTTTCATATGGCCGCGCAGGACCTTCGCCTCGCGCGTGTGCAGCCATTCGGACAGGTCTGTCGAAACAAGGCTGGGCCCCTTGGTGGCCCGGATGTGGCAGGGATAATACACCCTGCCGTCCGGCGCGATGATGATGGACGCCGACGAGCAACGTCCCTCGCGCAACGCCCTGAAATAGCCCTGCGGCGTGTGGATCGTGTTCGGATAGTTCTTCCGCAGCGCGGAAACGGCGGCCTCCAGCTCCGAAATATCAGGGAAGAAATCCTCGGTATCATCCATGTGCGTTGCCGGGATCACCACGATGGCGGCGCCGGCGTCAAAGCAGCGCTTCACTTTTTCCTCGAGGCCGCCGATGGTCTGCCGCGTCACTACCACCTGCACCGACACCTGGCTTGGAAGCCTCCGCACCAGTTCGGGCAAGGCGCCGTACAATTCCATGTTGGCGTGGCCCTCATCGATCGAGATGTGGAAAAAGTCAATGCAGGGGCCGTATTCCTCGAGCGGATAGTCGAGGATGGTCTTGACGCTCGTGGTGAACAAAAGGTAAAAGCGGCATCGCTCGCGCGCATAATGCAGGAGCTCGCCGATGTCGCCGCGCAGCAGCGGCTCGCCGCCCTCGAAGCTCGTCATGAGTACGGGCGAGCGGGAAAGGTTGTCCAGGATTTTCTTCACGCTCTCCGTGGGAAGGTCGGGCAAGCGGTCGTTCTTGACATTGCAGAACGGGCACGCGAAATGGCACCGCGAGGTGACCTTGAACGAGGCGTAAAAGGGATAGACCGCTTCGCGATGGATGAAGTTGTGAAACAGGCCTTTGAGCGTGGGAAGATAATGGGATAAAGGAAGGATCCGCATGGAGGAAATATACCATAATCTAATTAAGAGATAGTTTTGTTTTTATTTCATGGAAATATCGCGGGGGAAGGCCCGCGCTCTAGCGACGGCCTGCGGTCGCCCCTGGCGCGAAAAGTCATCCACTCCATTAAGCACTTGACAAGTACCTATCGGTATATTAAAAAATTGGACATTTACATCTGATCTTTTTTACGGGATTACTTGGTAATCGACCGCATCAAGGGTGCGGCCAGCGGAAGGCACGGGCCTGCACCGGCAGGTGCCCGGCCGCACCCGGGAGGGGATAGCGAAGGGCCGGGCGTGCTTTACGAGTACGAAATAGTTGAAAAACGCGGAGCCCGACCGGGCCGGAGCGAGGGGGAAACTTCCCCCACCGGATTATTTTTATTTTACTATCTCTATCCTCACCCTTACCGACCCAGGCCCGATCATCCCCAGCTGCCGTGCCGCCTCATAGGACAAATCGATGATCCGCTCGCGCTTGAACGGTCCGCGGTCGTTGACCCTAACCCGCACCGCTTTCCCGTTTGACAAGTTCGTCACCCGCGCCACGGTGCCGAGCGGCAGCGTACGGTGCGCGGCGGTCATCGCGTGCATGTCGTAGCGCTCGCCGCTCGCGGTCTTTCTGCCGTTGAACTCCCTGCCGTAGTAGCTGGCCATGCCCTCGCACGGGCCGAGACACCCGCCTTCTCCCCTTGACACAATGCGCGACGGCGCGCAGCCGGAAAGAAACATCAGTGTGGATAGGGATAGAACAAGCACATGAAAAAATAGACCCTTCCCGCAGAAGGAATTATCATGAAGCAAAACGCTTCTCATGCTCTAATTGTACTATGCTCAGCGGAAATAGTGGGGGAAAAAGGAGTGACAAAATGGCATGGGTACCGGGCCATAAAGTAAATCAACAAGTCCACCATTAATCTTGATTTTGTGACTCTTTTATTGGATGTACTTGTGCAGGTCCTTGATGCTTGCAATCTTTTCCTTCTCGCAGAAGTCTTTTATTCCCGCAAGCACCGTTGATGCTGTGGAGGGGTCGACGAAGTTCGCGGTTCCTATTTGTATAGCTGAGGCGCCGGCGAGCAGGTATTGCAGGGCGTCGTTCGCGCTCGTTATCCCGCCCATGCCGATGACGGGGATCGAGACCGCCCTGCTCACCGCATAGGTCGCGGCGACGCCCACGGGACGTATCGCGGGGCCCGACAGGCCGCCGGTCCCGAGCGGCAGCGCCGGCTTTTTTGCCGCGACATCGATCACCATGCCCACCAGGGTGTTGATGCACGACACCGCGTCGGCGCCGCCGGCCTCGGCGGCCCTGGCAACCGCTTTTATGTCCGTGACGTTGGGGGTGAGCTTCACGATGAGCGGCCGGTTGGTGCGGCGCCGCAAATCCTTGGTGAGCGTTTCCACCAGGGAGGGGTCGGTGCCGAAGGCCATGCCGCCGTGCTTGACATTGGGGCACGAAACGTTGATCTCGTAGCCCCAGATTCCCCGGCACTGCTCCAGCCTGTCAAGCACCGCGGCATAATCGGCCGCGGCCGCGCCTGCCACGTTCACCACGATGGCGCACGGATACGTGAAGCACTGCTGCAGCTTTTCCGCGATGAATTTGTCCACGCCCACGTTGGCCAGCCCGATGGAATTGAGCATCCCGGACGGCGTCTCGATGATGCGCGGAATGTCATTGCCCGGGCGCGGCTCGGGTGTCACCGCCTTGGTGTATAGCGCGCCGATTGCCGAGAAGTCAACCAACTGCTCGTATTCGCCGCCATACCCGAAGGTGCCGGACGCGACGCCCACCGGATTGGCGAGCCTGTTTGCGCCGATGGTTACGCTGAGGTCCATGCGATCCTCGTGCTTTCGAACACCGGGCCGTCGGTGCAGGCGCGCGCATACCCGCCGCCGGCCGTCTTCACCGCGCAGCCCATGCAGGCGCCCACGCCGCACGCCATGGTCTGTTCGAACGACACATAGCACGGAAGTCCCTGCTTCCGCGACCATTCGTGGCACCCTTGCATGAGCGGGACCGGCCCGCACACGCAGAGCGCCCCAATGTTGGGATTCTCCTTTTGCAATTCCGAAAGATATTCCAGGGGCGTGCCTTTTTTTCCGCGCGATCCGTCGTCGGTGGTGATGAAAGGCGCAAGGCCGGTCGTGGCATTCAACGCCGGAAGCTGGCTTGCGGTGCGGCACCCTAAACCCAGGGCGGGTTTTCCACCCTTCTTTTTGCATTCGGAGAACAAGAACAGCATGGGGCCGAACCCGGTGCCGCCCGCCACGCACAACGGCGATTCGAGCGCGCCGTCCGACGCGCTGAAGAAATCCGTGCCGAGCGGCCCTATCACATCAAGCTCACCGCCGGCGGCTTTGGCTGCGAGAAGTTCGGTGGCAGGGCCTCTTATCTTATAGAGAATCGTCGCGTGTCCGGTCTCGGGGTCGTAGGCGGAGAAAGCGAACGGCCGCCTGAGAAGCGGGGTTGACAAGGGAGATACCCGTATGGTGCAAAACTGTCCGGGCAGCGGGACGCCGGCACGGCCGTCCCATTCAAACGTCAGCTCGTAGAAGCAATCCGAGACCTGGGCGTGGGACACGATTTTCGCAATAAATTGCTTCATCATCCGTAAATCTTGCCTGCGGTTGCCTATTCTATAAGTATAAGATAAATTAGTTCATGAAAGCGGCCGTTATTCCATTTTTTATGCGCAAACCGTGCCGTAAACTATTTTACCATTCTGATTTTGCTTTACGCCGTGCGCACCCGACGGTGTCAATGGATTTTCAACAGGGAGAAAAATCTCTGCGCTGCGCCAGCTTGTTTCGCCGCATCCATCCCCTCGCCGGTTTTGCCTTGTTGTGGGCTTTCTTCTGCGCTTTTGCCGTTGATCTTCCCGATCTGAAATCCGCCTCCAAGATGCTCCCCGGCGTTTTGCCCGATGAGCAGGTCCGCGTTCCGGAATTCCAGGCCGACAACTCGATTGATCCCGAGACCTATCAGATCGGCGGCGGCGACGCGTTCCAGATCTCGGTGGTCGAGCTGCCGTCGGTGCGGTATTCCGGAACTGTCAACGAAAATTGCGACGTATACATCCCCGACCTCGGCATCATCAAGATCGGCCGAACCACGCTTTCCCGGGCGAAAAAAACAATCGCGAATTTCGTCGGATCCAAGCTCAGTAAAAAATATGACGTGTACGTTTCCCTGGTTAAAACGAAAACCGCGGTGCTGACCGTTTCCGGCGCCGTTTCCGCGCCCGGCACCTACCGGCTCTCCGGGACCTTCCGGTTGCTCGACGCCATTAAAACCGCTAACAACGGCGAGCTGCCGTCGCTCACCGAATACGATTACCGCGAAGTGGAATGCCGCAACAGAGATTCGCTGCGGCTGTGCGATGTGTTCAAATTCCTCTTTAAAAACGACCTGACCCAGAATCCCTACGTGTATCCGGGCGACAACATTCTGCTGTCATACGCCAAAAGCCGGGTGTATCTGCTCGGCTCGGTCAAGAACCCCGTTGCCGGGCCGGTTCCCATTAAGCAAGATGAGCCGCTCGCCGAGTTTCTGTCGCTTTTCACGTTTGACGCCTCGGCGGATTCCGGCCGCATCATGGTGCAGCGTTCCCCGGCGGAAAACGCCGTCTATTCCCTTGCGCGGCCCGAGCCCTTTCTTCTCAGGGACCGCGATCTGGTGATCGTTTCGGAAAAAGAAAACTACCCGCAGGTCACGGCGGTTTCGGTGAAGGGCGAGGTGAAACGTCCGGGCGCCTATCCTCTTGTCATGAACGTGACAAAGGCCAGCGATGTGCTGGACCTGGCCGGGGGGCCCACGAAAACCGGGAACATCGACCGGGCCTTTGTGATCCGCAACAAGAAAATTCCCGCCGAAGAGTTGAAGCAGGGCAACGGATCCAAGGCGGCGGCGTCGGGGACGCCGCCGGAGCATTCGGTGCGTCCCGAAATCAACGCCGGGTATTTTCACATGAACCTGTCGGGCGATTATTCAATCATCAGGCTGCGCGATTGCAAAAACGGGCTGCTGCTCGAGGCCAACGACGAGATCGTGGTCCCGCAAAAGGAATACTGCGTGTATGTGTCGGGCAGCGTATGCCACCCGGGCGCCTATGCCTTTGCGGCGGGCAAAGGCAGGGACTATTACATCGGCCAGGCGGGCGGGTATTCATCGAGGGCCGACCGGTCAAACGTTTTTGTGGTCACTTATTACGAGAGTCTTGCGCAGCAGAAGGAAAACGGCGAGCTTGAAGAAGGTGATGTGATCGTGGTCCCCGATTCCCAGCAGTACAAGTTCCTTTCCATGGTCTTTATTCCCATTCTTTCGGCAATTGCCATTACCCTTTCCACCATATTGGCGCTTTACACCAGCGTGCATCGATAAACACGTGCCGCGCCCGCCGCCGGCGTGCGCGCCGGGCCCCGCGCGCTTGTGCGCTTCACCGACGCTTGGTGCAGTTTGCGGAATCGCGGTTGCAGATTTGGGCATGAAGAAATAATTTATTTTACAGGACGCTTTGCGCGGGCAAAAATTCCGTTTCCCACGCCAAGGTTTTTTACCAGTCCCAACAAAGGTTCTTTTCTCCAAGGAGTTGTTAAACCATGATTCATGCCGTTGCCACCTTTTTTAACTCGGGCGGGCCGTTCATGTGGGTGATCCTCATCGTGCTCGCCATCTCAACCGCTGTCGTAATAGAGCGGGCATACTTCTACTTTGTCGTCTGCAGGGTGAGCGGTCCCGCGCTCGTGGCCAAGCTCGCCGCGCTGCTGCGGTCCGGCAAAAGTGACGAAGCGAAGAAAATTGTGGAAAAGGGCGGCGCGCCCATCACCGTGCTGCTGCGCACGGCGGTGGACCGCTTCTGCGCGGGCATGGACCTGCGCGAGGTCGAGGAGGGCATCGAGGAATCGGCGATCATTGAGATGCCGCGCATGATCCAGCGCCTCAACTACCTTTCCCTTTTCGCAAACATCGCGACGCTGCTCGGCCTTCTCGGCACGATTTCCGGCCTCCAGGCGTCGTTCTCGTCGCTCGCCGCGGTGGAGGCGTCGAAGAAGGCGACCATGCTCGCGGCGGGCATCGCCGAGGCCATGAACTGCACCGCGTTCGGCCTCATGGTGGCCGTGCCGTGCATGGTGGCATACACCTGGCTCTACAACAAACAGGCGCAGTTGACAAAAATGATAGACGACTCGGTTGTCAAGACGCTCAATTTCATGAAAAAGCTCAAACAGTGAAAACGCTTTCCGTCGGAAAAAAAGGTTTTTTGCCCTCAGAGGCGATCGAGGGCGAGATCGACATCGACGTCAAGCCGATCATGAACGTGCTCATCATCCTCATCCCGTTCCTCGTGTCGGTGGCGGTCTATACCAACCTCGCGGTGATCGACATGTCGCTGCCGCCCAACGTGACCGCCGCGGCGGGCGTCGGCGCGGCAAGCGAAAAGCCCAAACTCAAGATCACGGTGGTGGTGGCGCAGACGTTCTGCGCGATCACGCTGGGCGAGTCCCTGCTCGATTCTCTCCCGCGCAGCGGCGGCGACTATCCCTATGCCGCGCTCGCGGAAAAACTTTCCGCGCGGCGGGCAGCGGCCGAGGTAAAGGACGAGGTCATCGTCGCGCCGCGCGACAAAATCCAATTCAAGTACGTGGTGCGCATCATGGACGCGTGCAAGAAGACCGGGTTCGAAAAGGTCAGCCTCGCGAGCGCCACCGAAAACCCCGGCAGCGGCCAGTGACATGAACTTGAAGAAGAAAAAACTGTCGTCCGGCTTCGGCGCCATTTCCGATCTTATCAAGCCGCAGATGACGTCGCTCATCGACATCCTCACGCTCCTGCTCGTGTTCCTTATCCAGAGCTTCAACGCCGAGGGCACCCTCGTGACGCCGTCGGCCGACCTGCAGCTCCCGCTCTCATCGTCCAAGAAGCAGCCGAGCCCCAGCCTCATGCTCGAGGTGACGCGCGACGGCGTGGTGGCCGAGGGACGGAAGCTCGCCGAAAACAAATCGTTCGCGGCATCGGCGGACTTGCTCGTGATAAGCGTGTACGATTGGCTCGTGCGGAAGAAAAACAAAACCGCGGCGCAACAGAAACGGATCATCATCCAGTGCGACCGCGACATAGAATTCAACATTGTCAAGCGCGTGATGTACACGTGCAGCAAGGCGGGGTTCACCGATTTTTCGGTTCTTGTCATAGAAGAATAACCGCATATACGCAGGTGAAGAAGAGAAACCAACAGTTTAAAGTTGGAAGTTGAAAGTTGAATGTGTTTTATTTGTATCGTTACTTTCAACGTTCAACCTCCAACTTCCGGCTTGTTTTCATCGTTTTAGGTCAACTGAGGATAAATAATGCCCGGCGCAATGAACGACACCACGCTCGCGCTCCTTTCCGCCCCGCGGCAAAGCGGCCGCAACAACGGCTTCGGCGTGATTTTTGTCGTCACCCTCGCCCTGTTCATCGGCGCGGGCCTGTACCTTAAAACCGTTAAGCCGCTTCCGGTAAAGGAAGAAACGAAACGGATGGTGCAAATAGAGACTCAATTCGTGGTGCCGGAGCAGAAAAAGCCGGAGCCGCCCAAGCCCGTAAAGCCGAAGGAAAAGGAAGTGATCGACCTCACCAAATCGCCCCTTCTCAAGCAGAAAGAGGATTTCACCGCACCGCAGGCGGCCCCCGCGCAGACCGCCCCGGCTGCCAAGCCCGTGTACGGCCTCAGGCGCGTTTTCTCAACCGGCCTCGGGGCGGGCGGCGCGGTGTCGGAGGCGGTGATCGGCAAGCTGGGCAACACGCTCGACAAGGCCGTGGACACCGTGACTCCCACAAAGCAAGACCTCGCCGGGCCGCTCGTGTCGATCTCGACCGTCACCTCGGCGCCTCGCGTGCGGAAGGAAGTGAAGCCCGAATACACCAAGGAGATGATCGAGGCCAAGGTGGAGGGCGTGATCCGCGCCGAGCTGCTCGTGGGCGGGGACGGCAAGGTGAAGGAGGTCAAGATGCTCAACGACCTCGGGTACGGGACGCGGGAGCGCGCCCGTGAGTTATTTTTCCAGCTTGAGTTCGATCCCGCCATGCGCGACGGCAAGCCCGTCGCGACATGGATCACCTTTTCGATACGCTACGTGCTTTTGCAGGAGTGAGCATGCGACCGGAACGGCTCCGTGTCTTGACAACCGCAACATGCCTGCTCCTTTGGGCGACGCTGCTGCCGGCGAGCGGCCAGATCAGCGAAACCGCGCCGAACGCCCCCGCCGCGTCGAAAGACACGATAGGCACCGTTGCACAGGACAGCCTCCCTCCCATCGATTCCATGCCGCGGCTCCTGCAATTCATCAAGGCCGACTACCCGCCGGACCTGGTCAAAAAAGGCATTGAGGGCGCGGTGGTGCTCGACCTCGTGGTCGATACGCTGGGCAAGGTCGACAGTGTCGCTATTGTCAAAGGATTTTACCCGCGGCTCGACTCCAGCGCGGCCGCGGTCGCGTCCCGGTTCAACTTTACGCCCGCGAAAGCCGGCGGCAGGCCGGTGCCGGTGATCATGGAATACGTGTACCGGTTCTCCCTGCAGGACGTGACCGAGAAAATCGGCCGGTACGTGAACCTGAAGGGCCGGCTGCTCGAGCGCGGCACGCGCGCGCCCGTGCGCGACGCGACCGTGGTGGTGAGCTTCAAAGACACCCTTGCCGACACCACGCTCGGGCTCCCGTTCGGCGCATACCTTAAAAAAATCTGCGGGTTCGGCAGCCAGCACTGCGAGGAGAATTCTGTGGTCACCATCGCGGACTCGCTGGGAAGATTCGCGTTCTATTCGCTGCCTTGCGGCCCCATCACGCTCAAGGTGATCAGCCCGGGATACGAGCAGCTCGTGGAGAACGAAACCATCAAGCACGGCGAGGCAAAGGAGATCACCTACCACATCCAGCGTTTTTCGTACGGCGAATATGAGATCGTGGTGTACGGCAAGGCCGAAAAGAAGGAGGTCGCCACCTACACGCTCACGCTCAACGAGGTAAAAAAAGTGCCGGGACTGGGCGGCGACGCGGTGAAGGTGGTGCAGGCGCTTCCCGGCGTTGCGCGGACCTCCCTCCTGGGAAACCAGATCGTGGTCCGCGGCGCAAGCACGGCCGACTCCAAGTTTTACCTTGACGGCGTGCAAATCCCGGTCCTGTTTCACTTCGGCGGCCTCAAGTCGACCTACAATTCCGACGCCCTCGAGTCAGTCGATTTTTACCCCGGCGGGTTCGGCACGCGGTACGGCGACGTTACCGCGGGCGTCATTGAAATCAAGGGCAGGCCCGCGAAGACCGACCGCATCCATGCCACCGTGGATGCGAACCTCATTGACGCATCGTTCATGGTGGAGGGGCCCGTCGCAGACAACGTCTCCACGCTGCTCACCGCGCGGCGGAGCTATATCGGCGACATCCTCAGCTGGGCCGTCACCAAGATCGACCTGCCGGTTTCCATCCAACCGTATTATTGGGACTATATCTGGCGCACCGATTACACCCCGACAAAAGACCAAAAGCTGTATCTGACGTTGTTCGGCTCGTCGGACTATTTCAAGGTGGTGGCGCCCTCGTTCGGCGGCCGCGGGGCGACCGTCACCAACGACCCGACCGACCAAGCCGACGAGCGGACGTGGTTCAACATGGGCATTCTCGGATGGAACTGGAACATCTCGCCGAACATAAAGAACAGCGCGACGTTCTCATTGACCTACGGCGACCAGTATTCGTCGTTTTTTGGCATGGTCAAGGAAGACGAAAACGCCTGGTATTACAATCTCCGCGACGAGGCGAGCATCACCGTCGCCAAGAACGCGGTGGTCAACGCCGGCCTCGACGCGCTCGTCTATCCGGCGAACCTCGAATTGATCATGCCGACCTCGGCGGATACGGTTTTCCGGGACACGATACGCAACTGGGTGTTCGGGGACATAGGCGCCTACCTCAACCTCGATTGGAAGCCGTTCGATCGGCTTGAAATCATCCCCGGCCTGCGCTACGACTATTTTCCCGAACTCGATTACCGGGGCGGCATCGTGCCCGCCTTCTGGAACTACGGCCTCATCGACAATCACCAGGGGGCACCGGGCGAGCCGTCCCTGCGGGTCACGGCCCGGTACAAACTCGCGCCCTCGCACACCCTCAAGGCCGCCGTGGGAAATTACAGCGAGACGCCGCAGCCGCTCGGCGAAACGATCATAAAACAATACGGCGACCCGCACCTCCCCGCGACAAAGGCCGTGCAATACGTCGGCGGGTACGAATGGAAAATCACCGATCTTGACAATGCGGATGTCCAGGTCTATTACAACAACCAGTGGGACATTCCGCGCATGGCCACCCCGCAGGACGCATCCGCCGGAGGGACGCCCAAGGGATTCTATGCCGACCAGCTCGGCCGGATGTACGGGCTCGAGGTACTGTTGCGGCACGACCAGGGCAAACGGTTTTTCGGCTGGATCGCCTATTCCCTCTCCCGCAGCGAACGCAGGGACCCCCATACCGGCATCTGGTCGCTGTATTCCAAGGACGAAACCCACAACCTGCAGCTGATCGGCAGTTACAAGCTTCCCAAGTTCTGGGAAATAGGCTGCCGCCTGCGGTACGTCACGGGTGATCCGACCACGCCGATCACGGGCGTGACATACGACGAAACCGACGGCCGTTTTCTCCCGCAGTACGGGCCGCGGAATTCGTCCAGGTTCGACCCGTTCCTCCAGCTTGACATGAGGGTAGAAAAAAAATTCATGATGAAGAACTGGATCCTCACCGCGTACCTTGATTTCCAGGACTTGAGCTGGTTTGTGTACAAGAGCCCGGAATTTTACATGTACAACTACCGGTACGATCAAAAAACGCCGGTCGGGGCGATCCCGGAACCGGCCCTCGGCCTTTCCGCGGAGTTCTAAAGGAGACGCGACCGCCATGACGTTTCATAAAAGTTTTAAAACCCTCTCCGTTGCCGCGGCCGCGTGCGGGATGTTCCTTTCATGCACCCAGTTCCCGACGCAGCTCGGGTACATCGGCGGCCAGTATGTCCAGACCGTCGGGTTCGTTTTCACGCCGCTTGCCGAGGGCGCTCCCGGCGACACGCTCCATCTGCACGCGTATTTTGCCGGCGAGCCGGTTAGCTCGTTCGCCTGCAGCCTGTCGACGAGCTACTCGATCACCGCGTTCGGTTCCGATACGGCGGTGAATTTCAAGCCGCTTGTCGACCCCGCGGCGCGTCTCACCCCGGATTCAATCGCGCTTTCATTTACCATCCCGCAGGATTTTTTCGCGGCCGCGGGCCCAGTGGTCGTCGCCGCGCTCGCGACGATCCCCAATTCGGTGCGGGCGCAGTTCGGGCTTGATTCCGCGTCGCTGGCCAGCGTGCCGCCCGCCCAGCTTGCCTCCCTGGCCGGATCGTTTCTGACCACCGTCGATTTTTCTTCGGCCGACAGCACGCTTTCCAAGCAGGCGGAAAAACTCGCGGAACTACTCTCCGGGCAGATCGTTTTACACCTCGCGGTCAACGGCGGCTACACCATCACGCGCAACGTTACCGTTCGCTATAACGCTCATGTCCGCAATGACAAGTACGTTTTTGTCAACAAAAACCCCGACCCGTGGTGGATCGGCATTCTCAAGGTGCGCAACAGGAAGCGGCAGCTCCTTTCCGTTTTCGAAAGGGACTCAACCGACACGATGTTCTGTCTGTACGCCCGGGACACCTCGGCGGTGGCCGGGCCCAAGCGTTTCACCGACACCGTTCTTATCGACACCGGCTTCACCTACTACGCGGCCGGCGACAGCGGAATCGCGGAGGGAAACGACCACCGCGATTCATCGTATACGAACGAAGGCGCGTTTGAGCCCGAAATCTACAGCTACCTCTGGTTCTACCAGCCGGATTCCGGCACCACGGACCTCAACCCGCAGAACTCCCTTTCAATCGGCAACGGCCGGGACTATTACAGTTCCATGGCCACGCCGCTCGATACGGCGATGCACAATTTCACCCTATGGGCGCGGGTCTCCGAGAGCGCATCGGGCGTGCCCAATGCTCCCGTGTCGGTTTCGGTGAAGCAGGTGGGTGTGGTACTTATGTATTCAGAAAAATATGCAGCATCGGTAAAGAAGAAATAATGCTGGGGATTGGCGGCGATTGTTGAGGATAGGTTGATGTGTCATTCCCGCGAAAGCTCGCCCTCGACTTGATCGGGGGCGGAAATCCATTTTTTCCGTCGGATTTCGGCACGTTTACATCCTTAAAACTGCCACCGATCCACGCTGCAATAGGCCCTTCTATGCTAAAATAAGAATATTAAAATTCATCACCATTGATAGTGCCCAACATCAAATAAAAATGGTTTTCCTATGGGCGTATAACAATTCGGGGGTTCACGACCTCACCACCTCCGGCCTCGATACCTTCCATCTCCACGGCACCACTCTCACCCATCCCGTTTCCAGCCGTTTGCAATCCTCTATCCAAAACGGCCCAATGTTTTTTAAAGCCATCACCGGCAAATTCTTCGTGCCTTCTTATTTGCAAGGGACAAAAGCCGTTACAACCGTGTACGACCTTGCCGGAAAAATGCTGAGTAAGCTTGTATTGAAGAATGAAAAATATTTAGACCTACATAGATTTACCGGCGCGAACGGTGCGGTGGTTGTGAAGGTGGGAAGATAGCCTCTTCAGAAAAATAATGCAACTCTATAATTTTTGTCGACTGAATTCCCGCTCCCCGCTTTCGCGGGGACAAGTTTCGCGGGAAAGACATTTCTATCCTTCAATAATCAGATCAAATAATTTTCTTTCCAACTTTTCTTCATACTCCCCGCCAATTGCCCGCACGCCCCCATGATGTCCTGCCCCCTGCTCCTCCTCAGCGTCGCGTTCAATCCCTTGTCGAAAAGTTTCTGCACAAATTCCTCGGTCTTTTTAAACGACGGCCCCTTAGCTTCGCCGTACCTGCTCGGGTTCAGCGATATCACGTTTACTTTGCAGACAATCTTGCCGAGCAGCGACGACAGCGCCGCGACCGCTTCATCGCCATCAGTTTCTCCTTCCATCAACACATACTCAAACGTGACCGGCCGTCCGGTTTTCTCAAAATATTCCCCCGCAATCTCTACAAGCGATTCAATCGGGTATTTCTTATTCACCGGCATTATCTTATCACGTACAGCGTTATTACATGCGTTGAGCGAAATCGCCAGTCCTATCGGGATGTCCTGTTCCATCAGCCGCCGTACAGACGGCACCACGCCCGCGGTGGAAACCGTGATGCGCCGCGCGCCAATGCAGAACGCATTCTCGTCGTTGATGATCTCGAGCGACGATAAAAAATTCTCATAATTCGATAGCGCCTCGCCCATGCCCATGAACACGATGTTGGTGACGGGCTTGTCTTTGCGGCCGGCTTGGTAATCGTTGATAGCGATGAGCTGGCCGAGGATTTCCGCCTGCGTCAAGTTGCGGATAAGGCCTATTGCGCCGGTCTCGCAGAACAGGCAGCCCAGGCCGCAGCCGAGCTGGCTCGAAAGGCACGCGGTGCGGCGCGCTCCGTCAATCAAAAGCACGCTTTCAATGAGATATTCCGAATCAGCAACCTTGAACCCGAACTTCACCGCATCTTTCTCCGCCGATTCCAGCACCGCCGCGACGAAAAGCTTTTCAACCGTAAAATGCTCGGCCAGTTTTTTGCGGGTTTCCCTTGAGACGTTTGCCATTTCGTCAAAGCTGGAAACGCGCTTCTGGTACAGCCATTTGTACACCTGTTTTGCGCGGAACGCGGGTTCGCCGAGGTCGGTGATGGCTTTAGCAAGCGCGGGGAGGGGAAGGTTTTTGAGATTGGGCTTGTTGGATGATGAGGTCATAGGGAGAAAATACTTTATTTCTAACTGCACCTTTAACCTCACCCCCAGCCCCTCTCCCACAGGAGAGGGGTGGCCGAAGGCCGGGGTGAGGTTGTTCTCTCTTATTCCACCATCATCAGCTTCTTCGTCTCCGCCAATTCCCCTGCGTCAAGCTTGATGAAATAGATTCCCGCCGGGCAATTTTTCTTTTTCCAGTAAACTGTGTGGCTTCCCGCCGCAATATGCCCGTTGACAAGCGTGACGACACGCCTGCCTGAAGCGTTGAAAATTTCCAGCGTTACGTGACATGCCGCAAGTAAGTCAAATTGTATCCCCGCGGAATTGATAAAAGCGAGATGTAAACTGCTTTTTGATATTTCAGGCATCCTGTCATTGATTACAGAGGCTCCATTTTCAAACCGCACCTGCGCCGGGATCTTGTTCACCATCGGATTCAGGTCCGGGCCGATGGGCGGCCACGGCATTGTGCCCCACCACGACGGTTTTCCCGGAAGGTAATAGGACGCGGGCAGCACGTGGTCGGCGATGGAAGGGTCCCACTTGGTCGAATCCGACGCGTAATCGTAGTTGCCGTGAAGTATTGCCGTTGTGTACGGCTGCCTGTTGTCTTCAGGATAGGTGCCCGAGGTGCCGTCGTCGTTGGCCTCGCTGTAGCCGAAACAGTAGCTGTAGGTGGTGGCGTCGTAGGAGCGGTATTGCGGCGCAATGATCATTGACGCGGCGGGAATCTTGTTCTTTCCGTTGTTGTACGACGTGATCTGCAGCAAATCGGTGGAGCCCACCACGTTTCCCGCGATGTTGTAATACCGTCCGGCAAAGTCCACGTTCACGGCGCGGTTCGCCTGGCACGCCCACCAGGTTGAATCGGTTCGCTCGGGAGAGCGGCCCGAAAGGGGGTTGCATATTTTCGTGGTGCCCGTAAGAAATGACCTGAACAGTGTGTTGTGGCTGTTGGAGCCCCAGATGCCGTCGGGATGGAACGAGGTCGCGATGTTTCCCTCGTACAAATTGAACATGGGGTGCGAGCCGTGCATGGAAAAATCGCCCATGACCACGTTGTAGGCGGTCTCGTCGAAGTCGTTGGCCGAATAATTGTAGCCGATCACGTTGCCGGCCGCCCCCCAGTTGAGCATGATTGACACATGCATGCGCCGCAGGACGTTGTTTTCGACGAGAATGCCGCTTGACTTGTCGGCAATGAACACGTCGGCGTCGGTCTGGCCCGGCGTGTGATGGAACGCGTCGTGGAAATAGCTGTCGCGCACCTCGCAGCGGTACGCCCAAAACGCCCGGAAATGGTCGCCGTCGGTGTAATTGCTCTCGATGTTCTTCACCCAACAATAGGCGGATCCGTTCATGAGGATGTTTTCGGTGTAGCCGGTGTTGTTCATGTACACCTGCACGTCTTCGAGCCCGGCGTACTTTGCGCCGGCGCTGAACGGCGTTGCAAGCGGCGAGAGCGCAGGATCGTACGCGATGTACAGCGACGGCGCGATGCCGACGGCGGTGCCGTTGACAGACGTCACTTCCACGATCTGTCCCAGCGCGCGCGTGCCGTTCCAGCCGATGCCGCCGTCGCACCAGGTGCAGCTTCCCTCCCCGCCCTTGATGGTGACAAACGTCGAATCGTTGAGCTCGGTGATCAGCAGATAAGATCCCACCGTGACGCCGGCCGCGCTTGCGAGCGTGACGGAGGTCGAGCCCTGCGTTGTCCCGGCAACGATCGCAACTGAATTCGTCCGGTACGGCGTGGCGTCCTGGCCGAACGCGACCACGGCGCCGCCGCCCGTGCCGTGCGCGTCGAGTATCGTTTGTGAGGGGCCTGCGCCGCGAAGCGTGACGCTGCTCGGGACTCGTATCGTGCTGTCGATAAGAAACCTGCCGGCTGAAAGGAGCACCACTTGGTTCGCGGTGCAGGCATTGAGCGCGGCCTGGATGCCGGAGGTCGCGTCGCTAGCGCCGTTGCCGTAGGTGGAGGCGTTGATCGTTGTGGAAATGGTTGTTCTCATTGGAACGCCGCCGGGGATGCCGATGTTGTTTTGCCAGATGACGCGGCGGGAGGAGGGGATAATTTCGGCATATGATGTTAAGAATGAAAAAATTATGGTGATGGAAAAAGCGGCGAAAAGGAAAAAGGATTTTTGGTTCATGAGGACCTCCGGGGAACATCACTGGATAATATAAACAAAACTTACTTGGATTATTTATAAATTCACCGCAGAGACGCAGAGAACGCAGAGCAAGTAAATATTTCCAGTAAAAGCGGCAAAAATTCACCGGCAGATCAGCGGCATGACAATTGCCCATAAGTTGGAATACTGGCGGAAATGGTATGAAAAAAATGCAGTCGGGAGAGGTACGGAAAAAACCGTTTCTCTCGGGTGTCGCTGAAAGCCCGGAAAAAAAATATGGTAAGAATTAGCGCCATTAATGCATTACGCTAGTCACGTTAAAAATCAAACGTCAATAGAACCTTCTGACTGTTCCCGCCGCCGAAAGAATACGTTGCCCTTGCCCTGAAATATCCGATGCCGATCAAGATTACACCGCTCGCCTCCAATACGCCGAAGGTGGTCCACAGTGGGTTTTCCATGTCGCTCGCCCGAAAAAAACCCGAACTGTTATTTTTACTGTTATTCAATATCAACAAGGGAAAAATGCCTGAGACTGCCAAGCAGACTCCCGCGATGTAAAATCCGTTCCATTTGAATTCACTTTCCGGGGACTGGCTTGAGAAATCTCTCTCATAATGACTCTGAAAAGGAGCATGAATGTATCAATAAGATGACGAATGCCATCCATAAGGATTGGAAACCATTTCGCCGGGATGGGATCATTTTGGCTGTCTCCCCCTTTATCGAATCACTGCTACCGGCGCATTCACCATTCCTTTTTGTAAAATCATTGCCGCAAAGAATATCCTTCCGCTCACCGGCATCCCGTTTGCATTTTTCCCGTCCCATATAATTTCATGCTGCCCCTGCCCCATCCATCCGCTGTACAGCGTCCTTACGAGCCTGCCCTGGCAATCATGGATGAGAATCTTTACGGGCTGGCTCCGGTCAAGATTCGCCAGGAGTTCGATATGCCCTCCGTAAAGAAGCGAATTCCGGCGTATCATCATGGAAGGCCCTTTTAACATTTGTGAACCTTTCGGCCCGCTTTTCACCCCGCTCTGATACGTGCTGTAGCAGCCGCGGTCCGGGTGCACCGGGTCCCACAGGTTTCCATTCAGGTCCGCCGGCACGCCCGGAATCGGCGTTCCGCTCTGGTAGCACGGCGATGTTGTCTTGATCCGGTAATCATCGTCGGCGTCGCTCGTGTCAACAAACTCCGGATTACCCTTCGTAAAATTCGTTCCCATCGGGACCGGCTGGTTCCAGAACAGCGTGTCGAAATGGTTATAGGCTATTGTGGAATTGGGAAGCGTCTTTACGCTGTCGCACCCGAACGTGTTGAAGATGTTGTCCAGCGCGCTGTAATTCGACTTTGCCGTCACCGGGTCGTCGATGAGGATGATGCCGCCGTCCACGAACGTGGTGTGCCACAAAAGCACATGGTCCCACACGCCGCTCATCTGGGAAATGGCATACGAGGTGTCCGGGTCCTTTTCGAACAACAAATTGACAACAGCGAAATTTCTGCAGTCCGCGCCGAACAGCCCCTGGGTCGACATGTTGACGGCCTTGTTGTTGTACACAATGACGTTGTCGACGGTGTCTCCCGGGTTGTAAAACTGGACAAAGTCCGGATGCGCGCCGGTGCTGTCGCTCTTGAACCCCACGCTGTCGATGTCGATGTTGATCGCCGTGAGGTTGTTCGCGGGACGGTAAATGTCGGAGCCGATCCGCTTGATGGTGGCGTTGCGCAAGAACGGATAGGTCTGTACGTTCATCAGGTCGCGCACCGTGCAGTCGGTGAGATACGTCCGGTACGGCGAGTTGCCGCCGAACGGGTTGCTGCCGTTGTACTGGCCGCGCTTGTCGTACAGCGTCACGCCGTCGAACCAGATGTCATTGCCGCTTTCGAAATAAAAAATGGTCCCGTAGCCGGGCGCGTTGTCGCCGTACACGGAGACGTTCTTCCAGTGCACCATGTTCTCGCCGAACCTGCCCGTGCTCGTGCCGTCTTCGGTGTAGCCGGCGATCACCACGTCGCCGGCGGCCAGGCCGGGCGCGGCCATGATGGTGGTCCAATATCGATAATTTTTGCTCGCCAGCTTGGTGCTTAGCTTGTAGTTCTTGCTTGCCTTCAGGTAAACGGTACCGCCGGCGCCGACCAGTTTGTATCCTTTCTCAATGGTCTGGTACGGGCCGGTTTGGACGCCGGTCCCGGTCGCGTCGCTGCCGTTGTCGCAATCGACCCAGGCGATATTACTGTTTGTCAAAGTTCCATGGGAATTCGCATAAAGCCTGAGCGTGTCGAGCGTCCGCGCCGTATGGCCGCTTCCGTCGGGAAAGGCGGTGGCGGTCACGCTTATTGGTCCGTCTGCATAATCGGCCGCATGGAGGGTCACCCAGTACTCGTAAACATTGACCGCGCTGTTGCAGGTGGGATCGGTGGCCCGCTGGACCAAGGTTCCATTCACTTTGAACTCCACGTCGACGCCGGTCTCGTGAAACGCCACCACGCCCACGTTGATGCTGGAGTCGAAGACCTGGAAGGGCACCATATCCCAGTTGGCGATGACCCGGGTGGCGCGAAGGGGAAGGCTGGTTGACAGGATAATAAACGCGGACAGCAGGAGAAGACTGTTTCTAGTTTTCATGGAGCACTCCTTTCAAATTCATTTCATCTAATCTTGTCCATACCAGGTAAATGTGCCGGTCTTCTTGTCAACACCCCCGAATTGAGTGTTGTTGTAAACTATCCAGACAACTTCTTTTTTCTCATTTGAATAGTCTTTGTCAAAGTGAAAATTGACGATTACCGGTCTCTTGACCCGATAGGTCCTTATGTTGTTGTCTTTCCATGGATCGGTCCGCCAAACCACCTTGCCCTTTTTATCAATGGCAGTGATAATTATTTGTGCGGAATCAAGAAAGTACTTGTAGCCTGTCGATGAATCAGTCAACGTATCCCTTATCACCTTTACCGGCAATGTCGCATGACCAATATAGGAGTAAGTGGTGTCTGCAAAACAGTTCGCCGAAGCGCATATCAGCACGACGCAGAAAGAGATTATAATTCTCATTTGCCCCGCCTCGCAACCATCACTTTTTGAACCGCATTACCCCCGTTGCCCGGCACCTCAACAAAATACACCCCTGATGAAAGCCCTGAACCATCCAGAAAATTCTCACGCTGCTTGTTCATCGGCCTTTCCAGCACTTTTTTCCCGGCAAAGGTAAAAAGAGAAACCATGATGCGCTCATTGCCATATGCATTATTGAAAGTCAACACTATTGAAGAAGTCAACGGATTCCAAACCGCAAAGAAGTCTTGACGCTGCGGCGCGCCCGGCATTCTGCCGGTTATCGACGTACCGTCCGTCAAGGGATGCGGATAGATGTACGGCACATAGCCCGGCCTTGCGCTCAGATAATAGTCGCGGTTCACTTGGACCATGGCGGGCGTCTGGCTTCCCACGGACATGGAAGCGTCGTTGTTCCAGACATACGCGGGATCGGAAACCTGGTTTTTCCCGCGCCCGATCTGGTAGAGCGCCGGGTATCCGCTGTCTTCCTCGTATAAATCGATGGTGCCGGTCACCTGGTTCGCGCCGGTGTGATGGTTGTTGAACACCACGCCGCTCCCGGCGCGGAGCGTGATGTAGCAGCACTGGCTCGCGTTCGGCACGGTGGTGCTGAAGGTGTTTTCGTAGATCTCCCACCACCGGGCGCCGATCATGCCGGCCGTGCCGTGCTGGTCGATCTGCGCCATTTCGACGCTGTTGTGCCTGAACACCGTGCGCGCTCCGTAATACGACTGCACCGCGGAACATCCCCAGAAATACGCGGGGTTGCCCGTCGCGTTGTTCGTGAAGGTGTCGTCCTCAATGTAAACCGCGTCCCCGCTGCCGGGAACGATGTCGTAACTCCAGCCCGAGGCATCGCTCGGCCCGTAGGCGCTGTTGTGGATTATTTCGGCATTGCCCGCGGCATTGAACGCATTGTGGTCGATGACGCCGGTGAGCGCTCCTCCCCAGAGCTGTACCGCGGTCCCCCCGGACGGGACCGTGAAGGCGCAGTGGTCGATGCGGAACACGCCGGCGCCGCCCACTTCCAGATTGTAAACGGTGACCGCGGCCGCGTTCCCGTTGAAGGTGATGCCGGAAAACCGCCTGAAGGAGCCGGTGTCGCAGACCAGCTGGCCCGTGTACGACCCGGCCATCGCGTTGTTGATGACGGTCTTCCCCGCTCCCGCGCCCAGCAGCGTTATCCCCTTGTCCATGGAGACAACACCGCCCCACGTTCCGCTGCCCGGAGGCAAAGCCACGGTGTCGCCTGCCTTCGTCGCGTTTATCGCCGACTGGACGTCGGTTTGGGAACAGGTGGGCGCGGAAATGATTACGGCGTGAATAGCGGTGAATAAGCCGATAGTCAACACGTAAATCATGATGCCCCATGGATTGGCTGGAAAGGATTTTGGTTTTTTCATGATTGCTCTGTCCTCAGATGGATCAAATTGTTTACCTTATGATTATTTCTTTTTGTACAAAGGATGATTTTCCGGAAGTCAATTTGAACAAATACACGCCGGCATGACAGCTTTGGCTATTCCATGAAATTGAATTCCTCCCTACATCAGTCCAAGAATTCAGCAGCGTGTTGATTCGCCTGCCTGAAACATCAAGGATTTCCAATTCGACGTGCCCGGCTCTCGGATTAACAAACTCAATTCCGTTCCGGTTGACAATGATGAATTTCAGATCAGGGAGAGCCTGATCGGCAGCCGCCGGGCCTTCTATCATGCTTGAATTTGCAAATTCATACGCCCCCAGGTCCGGCGGCCCGTACGCCGTCCTGCTCACGCCGTCCTTGTCCGTGGGAACGACCGCCGTCAGGTCGTCGCCCGCGTCAATCGGCGCGGCGCCCTTGACCAGATGGTAATCGGCGCTGGCCGTGTCGACAAAATAGCCGGCCTGGGCCGGCAGGTTTTTTCCCGTTGCGGGCCCGATGTTGTTCCTCACGTCCAGCGCGCCGGCGACGTGGAACACGGCGCCGCCCGGCGCCGCGTCGATGGTGTTGTGGTAAAGGGCGCGGGTGTAGGAATCGTTCGACTGGTTGTCAACGTAGATGCCGTAGCCGCTCACGTGCCGTATGACGTTGTTGTACACGGTGGTTCCCGTGCCCGCCCGGATCGCGGTCTTCACGTCGTGGATGAAATTGTCCCGCACCACCTGCTGCGGGTCGCTTGCGTAATTCTGCACGGCGCCGACCGACTGGTTCACCTCTATCGCGCCCACGTCGTTGCCGTTCTGCGACCAGTCGGAGCCGAGGTTGACATTGTAGATGTTGTTCCCTTCCGCGGTGATGTGATGCGTGCCGATCTTAAACTCAATGCCCTCGTCGGTGGTGTTGTAGACGGTGGTGTTTCGCACGGTCACGTTGTTCGTGTTGTCGAGGGGCGCGGCGTCGCCCGTGCCGATATAAATTCCCTCCCCGTTGTACTGCCACTGCCTTGTGTCATGGACCGTACAGCTGTCCACGGTCACGAACGATGAATTCAGATGGACGTGCAGCCCCTCCTGCCCGACGTGGTGGATCGTGCACCTGTTTATCGATATAGTGCTCGAGGAGTCGATAAAAAGCCCCTGGTTGTAATTCGTGATCGTGAATCCCCGCAAAGTGATGTGGCTCGTGTTGATTATCTTGCACCTGCCGGTGTTGACGCCGCTGCCGAGCAGCAGCACCGTGTCGCCGTGAAAGGCGCTGATGGTCGTGTTCGCGCCGGGTTTTCCCGCCGGTCCCGATATGTAAAGGGCCTCGTTGTAAGTGCCGGCGCGCACATACACGGTGTCTCCGGAGGACATGCGGGAAATAGCGTAGCTGATGGTGCAGAACGGCTGCGCCAGGGTGCCGCGTCCCGCCGCGTCCTGGCATGGCGGGGAACCGGCGTTGTTGACATAATACACCGCAGCGAAGGAATATCCGGCGAGTCCGAACAGTGCAAAGCAGACAAGCGGGATAAACCGCGGTTGGTGAGCCATGATCCTGCACGACGCCGCTGTTTTCATTCATACGCTCCCTGTTTACTTGACCACAATTATTTTCTGGATCGCGCCTGTCGTCCTGCTCTTTACGATGCACGTTCCCTGCCTGTCAATCCGGTCCGCGAAAAGACGCTTGCCGGCGCAATCGTAAAGCGTGAGATCCACATTGTTCTGCAAACAGCGTTTGAGAAGCGCCGGGGTGATCGGATTTTGGATCATGGGACGCAGGGCTTGAAAATCCCGTTGTCCTGAAAATCCCCGTACCGCGGAATTCGAAAACTCGAACGCGCCGATGTCGAAAACGCCGTTGTACGGCCGCGCAGTGCCGTCGTAATCCGTGGCCACGGGGAGCGTTGTTCCCGCGTCAACGGCCGGGCTTGTCGAGGTGATGCGGAAATTGTTGTTCGCGGAATCCACGAACTGCGGGTCAACGTTCATCTTGTCATGGCCGCCGGTAGCGGCATAGGTGGACGCGTTGAACAGGTTGTAGTCCTCGGTGACCGGCGCGGCGCCGTTATTCACGATGATGGCGTGGTCGTAGCACTTGCTGAAGATGTTGTTCTTGACAATTGCGCCTGACGTGAAGCTCCCGCCGAACCCCGCGCCGTAGTACTTGATGTCATAGAACGTGTTGTTGTACACGAAAATGTTGGTGATGCCGTCGCTCACGCACAGGCCCCACGCCGCCGAATGCGCGAAAATATTATTCTTGAACGTGAAGTCGTGGTTGTTGTGATGATAGATGCCCTCGGCCATCAGGCCTTCGTCGCACTCGCTGCACCAGTTGCCGTCCCAGGTGATGTTGGCCGCGTGCTCGCCGTTGTTGTCGAAGGTCTGCCAGCAGTCGAGGTGCGCGCTGCCCACCTCGCTGAACACCGTGCCGTGGAAATAATTGTGCCTGAACATGATGCTGTCGCCGAAGAACCGCGAATAGTCGCAGTCGTCCGTGGTGTCGTACTGGAACAGGCGGTCGACCTCGTTTCCCTCCACCAGGAAATTGGTGCCGGTCACCGTGATGCCGTACTGGCAGTGGTGCACGTGGTTGGCGCCGATGTACACCGAGTCCCACGGCCCGCCGCTCCAGTTGGACTGGATGCCCGGCCCGGGAATGTCATGGCAGTAGTTGTCCACGATCTCCAGGTTGCTGCTCGAGATCCACACGCCCCCGCCGTTCCAGCCGCCTTGGCTGTAGGTGATGTCAAACCCCTCGACGCGAAGATAATTCGCGCTGCCCGTGTTGAACCCCTGCATGAACACGGTGCGACGGGGATCGGCCTTGAATACAATTTTTTTGCCGATTGAACCTGAATGACCGGAAGTAAACGAAATGCGCTCGTTGTAGGTTCCGGACTTGACAATCACGGAATCTCCGGCGACGGCGACCGCGGCGGCCTTGGAAATGGTCTTCCACGGCTGCGCCGCGGTGCCGGGGTTTGCGTCGGCGGAATTTGATGCGGACTGGTCGACGTAGTAGGTGGCGGCACAAACAATGGAACAGAAAAGAAGAACAGGAAGTGAAAGTTTCATGAAGCAGCCCCCTTTTATTAGAGTAGTGATAAACCCGCTTCTTATTAAATCTCCCGGCTCATGAACCTCATTGTCCATCTTACTAGTACATTCCATCATTTTATCGTAACGAACTTTTGGGGCACCATCATTGCTCCCGTTTTTCCACCCGGACATAAGTTCCTTGCGGCAAATCCTTTATGTCAAGCAATCAGGATTTTTCAATTCCGCCACCCAACTGCCGTATCACCAGCCTTTGAGTTTAATTGACTTAATGGAGGTATCAGGATATAACTGATAAAAAACATTCTCAATTCATATCATTTTTTCCACAATAGATCACTAACAATAGGGCAGACCCACGAGCCCCCCTTTCCAAGGGGTTCGGGGGTTGTTATAATAAGCATTTTCCTTGGCAGGTCTTGGGGGCGGCCAGCCCCTACCTGCTTTACCATTTTTTATTAAAAATGAAACAATCGTCTTCGGTCAAAATATCCCTACCACTTTTCTCACCCCTCCCGCTATTCCTATCACGTAAAGTCCCTCCGATAAACTTTTCCCCTGATTGTCCCTCCCGTCCCAGAAAAACCTCGCCCCGTTTGCCGACGATTGGTCCGGCGCAAGCGTTCTGACCGTCCGGCCTATTATGTCGCAAATTGTCAAACGGCATTTTGCCTCCGCGCCCGTCATTTTAATCATCCATTCATGCCCACCCGGCATCCGGCGGACGGATAGCGACACAGGCCCCTGCCTCATCAAATTCGCAGGAGCATTGGACACGGCCGTTGTATAGCAGTTGTCTGCGTTGAAGGTCAGCGGATCCCCGCTGCCGTCGGCCGGGCCCTTCATGATGTTCGCATAACAGTTGCACGCGGGGATCTGGTGCGCATGGCCCGCCAGGCCCGAAAGCGCGCCGCCGGAAACATCGGGGCCGATCGGCGGCCAGGCGATCGCGCTCGGCCACCACGCCGGCTTTGCAGACAGGAAAAACGAGGCGGGCAGCGTCTTGCCCGCGGGCACGGGATTGGCGTACTTGGCGATCGCGCTAGGCACTTCGGACGCCTCCCACCGCGCCGAGTCGCTCACGACGTCGTAATTGCCCCAGCGCATGGTCGTGGCCGGAACGAGCGGGTCTGCCGGGATGGTCACGGTGCCGTTTGAGTTGCCGCCGCCGAGGGCATACACCTGTCCGCTGCCGTACGGCGCCGGCGTCTGATAATTTATGGTGATGCCGGCGGTGCCGAGCACGTTGCCGACGATGTTGCAGTACCGCTTGTAGGAATCGAGCCGCACCGGGATCAGGTTGTTCAGCTTGCCCTTTTCCCATCCTGTAAAGCGGTTGCGGAACAGCGTGTTCATGCCGCCGGTGCCGTGGAACAGGTCGGCGCCGAACATTGACCCATCGTTGCCCTCGAGCAGGTCGAACTCGTTGCCCTCGTTGTGGTCGGTGGCGCTGCCGTACAGAAAATCGGCCGACGCGGTCTCGTAGTCGTTGATGGAGAAGTTGTACGCGATCACGTCTCCCACGCCGAGCTGCAGCAGCTGCGGCGCCGTGACGTGCTGGAAAATGTTGTTGATCACGAGGTTGTCCGACCCGAGGTATATCTCCACGCCGTAGCTCTGCGTCTGGCCGTGCTGCGTGCCGTAAAAATAGCAGTCGGCAATGGTGTTGTGCGCCGAGGCGCACAGCTGCACGTGGTTACGGTTGGAGTTGACGGACCGGACCCCCTTCACCCAGCAGTTGATCGCGCCGTACATGCTGATGCCGTTGATCTCGCCCGCGGCGCTGTCGTGGTTGATGGAAAGGTCTTCGAGCCCGGCGTTCTGCATCGGCCGCACCCACCACGCGCCGGGCGAAAGCGCGGCGGTCCAGGTCGGGGCGTACAGGGCCGGCGAGATGGTGTAGACACTCCCGTTGATCGCCGTGACCTTCACGATCTGCGTCTGACCGTGCTGGATGTTGTTTATCACGCGGCCGCCGTTTCCTCCTTCGAGTGAGCAGGGAAATGTGGTGTTGTCGCATACGAAAAGCTCGCCGTTGTCGGCCGCCGCGTTTTCCTGGTCG
Source organism: Chitinivibrionales bacterium (assembly GCA_035516255.1). NCBI lineage: Bacteria > Pseudomonadati > Fibrobacterota > Chitinivibrionia > Chitinivibrionales > Chitinivibrionales bacterium. The sequence continues at coordinate 124,820 of DATJAL010000013.1, forward strand.
AGTATGAGGTACTGCCCCACGGCGATTCCCGAGCTGCCCACGTTCGTGAGCGTGATTTGCGCGGTTCCCTGCGCAAAGCCGGCGGTCCAGACCGCGGCATTGGTGCCGCCCGGCCATGCATCTTTGTCGCCGCCCCATACGTGATTCTCGGCCGTAAAGCACACCACGCCGTAGCCGCCGAAACAGGCGTTGACGCCGGTGAAGACCAGGAAGGTCTTGTCCGCGCCGGCGCCGCGCACCGTGACATCGCTCTTGAGCACGATGCCGCCTGCCAGGGAATACGTTCCGGCGCTCAGGGACACCACCTGGCCGGCCGGGCACGCCGCGATGGCCGCGTTGATCTGGTCGGCCGTGGCGCCCGGGTTGAGCGTGGTGTAAATTGCGGCCCTGTTCGGGACGCCCCCTTCGACGCCGGCCTTGCCCCAGTCGATCGACCGGCTGGCCGCGACGATGCCGGTTGCGTTCTGGGAATAGGCAAGCCCGAGCGATACTATCACGGTGATGACCGTTTTTATTGGGATATGTGACATTTCTATCCTCCCCGGTTTGGAATTCTTTTCTAAAATGCCCGCTCTATCAAAATAATACCCAGATATTCCCTTTTTCGCAAGACAAATGTGGGATATCATCGGACTGTTCGGGCCAGGTCATTTCCGGCATCCGGCTCAAGAACAAATTTTTTCATAAATATGCTTGGGCCGTTCATCGCCAATATATTTTAGTAGCCGTTGAGGGGGAGGGGAATTGCATCGGGCAAAAGGTGCCGCAGCATCGGCGCTGAAGCGTCATGCGGCAAAATGCATTTTTTGTTCCGACTGCGCTTAAAAAATTCCTCGGATTTCACCCCGAGACTTTCCCCCGTCCCCGCCATAATCTCATAAAAACTCATTGATTAATTTCTTAAAATGACGGCATTATTTCCTTATATTATCGTCTGCAAAACAGCCGGGGCTTATTAATCGCTTAATCGGAGCCGATACACTTTTTACCACACTTTAGAGGAGGTCTTTAATGGTCCCCTTCAACCGAACAAGCTTGAAAATCGGCGTCGTGCTTTGCTTTTGTCTGCTGTCGGTAAGCCATGCCCAGCCGCCAAGAACCGGCGGCTATGCCGGGCAGATGAACGGGACCAAATCATGGGACCTGCCCAACGCGCCGAGCGGCACGCGGCCCGACCAGGCATGGCATTGTATCGGTTCATCTCCGGACGGCGACATTTACATTTCGGGCCAAGACCATGCCACCAATTCCATGCTCTACCGGCTTTACCAGAAAGACGACACCCTGCGCTACCTCGGCGACGCGCGCGCGGCCTCGCAGGCGGTGAACAACTGGCAGACCGGGGAAACCTGCCAGAAGTTCCACGACCGCCCCATTTTCTTCAATGGAAAAGTCTACGTGGCGTCGCTGGACCGCTCGACGCTCGATAATGCCTTCTTGTCAACGCGCGGGTTCCACTGGTACTGCTACGACACCGCCGCCAACACCTTCAGCGACCTCAGCGTCAGCGAGCCCAACGGCATCGGCGCCCCGCATCTGCAGCTGATCTGCATCCAGCCCGACCCCAAGAAAAACGTGATGTACGGCAACACGATCCCGGAAGTCAAGGAAGTGAGCTACGACATCGCCAAAAAAGTGACCACGGTGCTCGGCCGGCCCTCGCAATGGACCACGCCCCCATACCTTTACAGCGACCGCGTCCAGTGGGTGGATTCGCGCAGCAGGTTGTACATCACCGCGGGAAACGACCGGGCGCAATGGAACATGGGCGAGCCGGTGAGCACCTTCAACCATGTGTGGTATTACGATCCCGCAAGCGGGTTCGGCGAGCTGCCCAATTTTCAGCTCCAGGGCGCCAACGCCATGGAGTGCGGCGGATGGAACAGGGAGCACACGAAATGGTACGGGTCCGACGACCACGGGCACCTGTACTGTTTCACCGACAGCGGCCCCACGTGGACCTACCTGGGAACAACCGGCATCAACCCGGTGCAAAAGGTGTGGACGCTGGAAGTCGCCCCCGACGGCGACAAGCTGTACGTCGGCCGCTGCGACAATGAGAACGGTCTGAACGAGCCCCGCGCGATTTTCGAATTCGACCTCGCGGCCAAGACCTCGCGCCAGATCGTCACCATTACCGAGTGCGACAACAAGGCGACATACGATTTCATGACCGGCTACGATTCCTGGGACCGTACCGGTAATTTCTACGTGGCCGATTTCTCCATGGACGACGGCGCCGGCACCCTTATGGTGCGCCTCAATCCCGTGAAGATCAAGGTGGCAAAGGGCCTGCTGCCCGAGCTGGTGACGGTGACCGCCGCACCCGGTCCGAACGGCGACGTGATGGTCACCCGCACTGGCGCCACCACGGGCAGCCTGAAAGTCATTTACGAATTGACGGGTTCCGACTCTAACAACAATCAGCTCCTGAAGACCTACGGCAGCGCGACGATTTCCGCCGGCGCCGCCTCCGCCGACGTGACGGTTGACAAAACGCAATTCCAGGGCATTGCGGGAATTTCCAGCCTTGTTTTCTCGGTAGAGTACGACGGCGACAACTACCTTGCGGGAAGCAGCCGCCTGGTGCCGCTGCAGTTGACCGCCATCCGGGTCCGGCCGCAGGGAACGGGACCGGCGGACAAGGCGCTCATGGAAACGTTCCGGAACCCTTCCGGCGCCACGGTCGTGCGGCTGAACATCGCGAGGGCCTCTTTGACCCAGCTCAGCATTTATGATTTGACCGGAAAGCTCGTCACCACGCTGCTCAACAGGCATCTCGGCGCGGGCGTGTACGAGTTCCCGCTCAAAAAGCGCGCCGGCGGCGGCATTGCGATCAGCGGCGGCTTTATCGCGGAAGTAAAGACCGGCGGTTTGTCCATGAGCAAGAGAATCGTTCTGTATTAACGAAATGTCCGATTTTCCTTACCGTTCCCGCAAGGGGGAATCATGGCGAATCAGAGGATTTCTTTCGTTTGGTGTTTCGTCCTTTCCGCCGGCACGGCCCTCTCCTGCCTTGGCGTTCCCCAGACCGGCGGCTATGTGGGAAAATACCCGTGGGTGCGCACCTGGCAGCTGCCTAACACGCCCGACGGCATGCGGCCGCACGCGTGCTGGCATTCGATCGGGAACGCGCCCGACGGCGACATTTACGTGGGCGGCATGGACCACACCACCAACTCGGCCCTGTACCGCATTTACATGAGCGACGACACGCTCCGCTACCTCGGCGACGCGGCCGCAGCGTCCGAGGCGGTCAACAACTGGGACAGCGGCGAAACGTGCCAGAAGTTCCACGACCGGCCCACGTTCCACAACGGCAGGGTCTACGTGTTCTCGCTCGACCGCTCCGACATCAGCGATGCGTATCTGTCAACGCGCGGCTACCACGTGTACGCCTACGACGTGGCCCAGAACACGTTCTCCGACATGAGCGTGAACAACCCGGGCGGCGTGGGTGCGCCGCACCTCCAGGTGGTCACGCTGGCGCCCGATCCCAAGAACAACCGCGTGTACGGCGCGGTGATCCCCACGGTCGACATCGTGTATTACGACGTCGCGAAAAACCTGGAGTTCACCGTGGGCCGCCCCGCCACGTTCACGCAGTACATTTACACCAACCGGTTCATGTTCGTGGATTCGCGCGGCAGGCTCTACTTTACGGCCGGCAGCGAATACTGGTCGCCGGGCTCGGACCCGAACATCTACAACCATGTCCACTACTACGAGCCGTCAACGAACACCTTCGGCGATTTGACGGATTGGAAACTCAACCTCAACGCCTTTGAGATGGGGCAATGGACGCGGGACAGAAAAACCTGCTACGTGGAGGACAATAAGGGCAACACGTTCAGGTTCGATGATTCCGCCGCGGCGTGGACGTCGCTCGGAAGGCCGTTTCCCAACGACCCGAACTGGATTTTCCAGGTGTCGCCGAATTCGAAGAAAATCTACAGCGGCAACAACACCATCGTGGAGTACGACATCGCCTCGGGCAAGGTGATCAACACGCTGTGCGCGACCGGCGATCTTGACGCTCAGGCGGGCGCCCAAAAATACTGGATCGGCTACGATTCGTGGGACAACAACGGCAATTTCTATTTCGCAAGCTTCTCGGACTACGGGATCAACGTGCTCGTCACGCGGTTCAATCCCGTGCAACTGAAGATCGCGAAAGGGATTCTGCCCGCGCTTGTCCAGGTGGAGGTCGCGGCTTCCTCGAACGCCAACGAGTTCATCGTGACGAGGAAAGGCGGTTCCACCTCCTCAAGCCTCGACGTGGTGTATAACGTCGATGCGGCCGAGAACAACGCGTCATTGATGAAACAGGCGCGCGGGACCGTGACCATTCCCCCGGGCCAGGATTCGGCGACCGCGGTCCTCACGCAGGATCAGCTGGCGCTCGTCAGCGGAAAATACGTTTTTACCGTCATCGGCGACGGCGATCAGTATCTGCCGGGAGCCCACAGGAGCGTGAGCGCGGTGAACACGGGGGTTGTTGCAAAAAGCAATCATGGTCCTGAAAGCAAACAGCTGCTCAGCTGTTTCAGAAGCGGAGCGGGAGCAATAACATTCAGGGTCTTTGCGCCGGAAGGATCGTCCATGACGCACTTGTCAATCTATGATCTTCATGGGAAATGCGTCAAGGTGCTGCACGCCGGAGCAATTTCAAGCGGCAGCCACGATTTCACCCTGGACGAAGGCAGTATGGCGAAAGGAACATATGTCGCACGGCTGACGCTTGACCGACAAACGGTACAGCGCCGGGTGGCCAAGTATTAGCAGCGCTTTTTAAAATGCACATAAAAAAACCCGTTCCGGACGGGTTTTTTTATCGGAACGGCGTTCCACTCTTATTTTTCGGCAATCGCCTTGTACTTTCCCAGAAACGCCTCCGCGTCCGCGACCGCCCTGTTCGGGTCCGGATAATTATTAAATGTCAACTGGAAATAAAACCGTCCGAAACAGGAGTACACCACGAGTCCGTTGTATGTCTGCGATCCCTCTGCGGACGCCGAGAAATCCGGCATGGTCACCGGGTGATTCATGTCTGCCCGCGAGTGTTTGAGAGTGTCCCAGACCGCAAATGCATCGGCGGCGGTCCCGTAGTCAATGATAACAACGTTCACCGTGGTCGTCTCCGCCGCGTTTTCATACGAGGTGTGAAAACCGTTCCTGACGGCGTTGTTCATCAAATAAACCGAGTCATAAAGGAGGTTGTATACGTCGGTGTCCCCGAATTCCTGAAACGCGCCCGCAGACTCAACCCAGCCTGGGGCGGGAGCCGCGACATGCAGGTCGATCAAGGCGGCCGGCGCACTGCGCACCGGTGAATTCGTGCACGTTGCAAACGATAGTCCAACAACGAGGATGCTGCATGCCGCCATTATTTCCTTATCGAGCCCCACGAGTCGCATCGGTAAATCTCCTTGCGGAAAAGCCCTCGACATCCGGCAGGGTTAAACGTGCCGCTTTATCAAGCAAGAATTAATTATGGGTCAGTCCTTCACCAGCCGCACCGAGAGGCCCGTGTTGTCGAGGATGAGGTAACTGTCGAGATAGTCATGGGAGCTGCTGAGCATCCGGTAATCGGAATGCGCGACGTCCTCCGCCGTGGCGGTCCACCAATACCCCATCTGACCGATGCTTTTAAAGTCAACGTCGTAGAAGCGGATGCCCGCCGGAAGGCCAGAAAAGCCGCTGCCGTCGTTGGCCGCCGTGTTCCAGCCGACGTCCCCGGAATCGGTTGCCGCGTTCCAATCCGTCTTTGCCGCAAGGGACTTCCCTATCCCGTTGCCCGTGTCCGACCCGTCCCAGTTGTATCCGTGCGCGACCAGGTAATTCCGCAGGGTGTCCCATTCCGCGCTCGTGGGCACGTGCCATCCCGCGGGCGCGAGCCTGCCCGTGCCGACGGTGTACCAGTTGTAAAGCAGGCCGAATTTCTTGATGCTGTCGGCGTCGGTCGTGTTGTTGTAGGATGCGTACGCGGGCGTGGACAGCGTCGCCCACGTTGACAAAAGCGGAGCGTGAGGGATCGGCGTCCCGTCGTTGTAGGCGGTCGTCCGCAGATTTTCCGCGGTCCAGACCTGGTTGCCTATCTTTACTGCTGTGTAAATATTCCCGTCGATATCTTTTACGGTGGTGCCGCCGGTGTCCGGGCCGGTGGAGGTTTTTGTGCAGGCGATTGTTGACAGAATGATCGCCGCGACCGATCCCGCAAGCAAATACTTGATTGTCGTCATGGAAACTCCCTTTTGATAAAAATAAAAATTGGCAAAATCAAAAAAGGCTGGGCGTTCCCCTGCTTCGCGGGGTCGGCCGGCATGAGGCAAACGACATAATAAAGCGCGAAGCGCAACTACCTTACCTCGGGGAACGAAGTGACAATGCGCTCTGGCGCACCCTCCGGTCCACCTGACGCCTGGCATAAGTCAAGCACCACTCCTGAATTTATTTGCCCGTCATAATAAATGGATTCAACCGGCATTTACCTGTTAGAATAAAATATCATCCGCTCGTAGGGCAAAGTTTTTATTTGAAAATTCTTACGCGGATTGGACTGGATGGAAAAAATAAATAGTGGAAAAACCAAAAACGAGAGCATGGATAAAAGAATGGTGCGGTCGGTCGGAATCGAACCGACACAGGATTGCTCCCACATGCCCCTCAAACATGCGTGTCTACCAGTTCCACCACGACCGCATTACCACGTGCTACTTGCCTTTTCCCCTTGACGGGGCGGGCGCCGGCAATGCCGGTGCCGGCTGCGTTGTCGGGCCAGGGGCTTTCGGCGTCGCGCCCTGGGGCAGGCCCTGAGGGACGGGCATACCCTGGGGACCGGCTTCACCCTGTCCCTGGTTTCCGACCGGAAGTCCCTGCTGTCCCTGCAGCACGGACGACGGCGAATACGAGCCCTGCTTCTCGGCGCGCTCCTTGAGCGCGGACTTGATCTGGCTTTGCGAGGGATGCGAAACGAATATCGACATGATCAGGCACAGTCCCAGAAAAATTCCGGCCGAGATCGCCGTCGCCCTGGTGAGGATGTTGGCCGTATCGCCCGCGCCCAGCAGGCTCGTCGCGCTGGAGAAGCCGCCGCCGAGCGTGCCCGATATCCCGCCGCCCTTGTCGGACTGGATCAGAATAATCATGCACAGAAAGACGCACACGATCACGAACAGCGCAATAAGAATTCCGAAAATCCACGACATACTGTGACTACCTCTTGCAAAATTATTTAGGTTTTACAATCCCCAAAAAATCGTCAGCCTTCAGCGCCGCGCCGCCGATAAGCCCACCGTCGACGTCGGAAAGCGCGAGCAGCGCCTTTGCGTTGTCCGGTTTCATGCTGCCGCCGTACTGAATACGGATTGCGCCGGCGGTATCGGTATCATGCATCCCGGAAACCTGCTTGCGAATGAAAACATGCATTTCGTTGGCCTGGTCCGGTGTCGCCACCTCTCCGGTCCCGATGGCCCACACCGGTTCGTAGGCGATGGTGCATTTGAGCGCGTCGGCCTTGGCGACGCCCGCAAAGGCGCCCTTGATCTGCGTCTCCACCACCGAGAACAGCTTCCCTGTTTTACGTTGTTCAAGCGTCTCGCCCACGCAGACGATGGGCAGGAGCCCGGCGGCGAGCGCCGCCTTCACCTTCTTGTTCACGGTCTCGTCGGTCTCGTGGAAATACTGGCGCTGCTCCGAATGGCCGATGATCACGTATTCCACGCCCACGCTCCTGAGCATGGCGCAGCTCACCTTGCCGGTGAACGCGCCCTTAGCCTCCCAGTGCACGTCCTGGGCGCCGAGCTTTACCGAGGTGCCCTTGACAATTTCGGAAACCGTCTTGAGGCTGACGTACGGCGGGCATACGGCGATGTCCACGTCCGTTTCCGCGCCCATTTTCGCCACGATGCCTTTTGCGAGCGCCTTCGCCTCGTCAAGCGTGGTATTCATTTTCCAGTTGCCGGCAATGAATTTTTTTCGTGCCATGACCACATTCTCCTTAGGGCAAATAAAATATGTTATGGTAACCCGTGTATATTTACGATTTTCTATAATGTGTCACTCCCGCGAAAGCAGGAGTCCAGGCTTCCTAAATGAAAACAAAATGGATTCCCGCTTCCGTGGGAATGACGGCAGCGATTCGTCCTTTAAATCTACCGGTCGAGCAAAGCTTTCACGCCGGGCAGCTCCTTGCCTTCCACGAGCTCGAGCGACGCGCCGCCGCCTGTGGAGATGTGGGACATCTTCGCCGACAGGCCCATTTTATTGACCGCCGACACCGAGTCGCCGCCGCCGATGACGGTCGTGGCGCCCTTAAGCGACGCAAGCGCCTGGGCGATGGCCTTGGTGCCTTCGGCGAATTTCGGAAACTCGAAAACGCCCATGGGCCCGTTCCAGAACACGGTCTTCGCGCCCGCAATGGCCGCCTTGAATTTCTCAATTGATTTCGGCCCGATGTCCATGCCGAGCCAACCGTCTTCGATCGCCTCGCCCGCCGACGCCTTCGACACCGCGTCGGCAGAAAATTCCTGCGTCACCACATGGTCCGCGGGGAGCAGAAGCTCGGTTTTCTTTTCCGCCGCCCTGTCAAGAATGCCCTTTGCGGTTTCCACCATGTCGTCCTCGACCAGCGACTTGCCCACCGAAACGCCCTTGGCCTTCAAGAAGGTGTAGGTCATGCCGCCCCCGATGATCAGTTTGTTCACTTTGTTAAGCAGGCTTTCGAGCACCGCGATCTTGCTCGACACCTTTGCGCCGCCGATCACCGCGACAAACGGTTTTGCCGGGTTCTTCACGATTTTTTCCTGAAGGTATTCGAGCTCCTTTTCCATGAGGAACCCTGCAACCGCGGGCAGATGGTGCGCAACGGTCTCGGTCGACGCATGCGGCCGGTGCGCCGTGCCGAACGCGTCGTTCACGTACACGTCGCCGTACGTGGCGAGCGCGGCCGCCAGTACTTCGCGCTCGGACTCCTCCTTGGAGGTCTCTTCCTTGTGGAAGCGCGTGTTCTCGAGCATGCAGATGCCGCCCTGGGGCAGCGCCTTGACAATCGCCTCGGTCTCGGGCCCCATGCACGCGGGCGCGAACTTCACCTCTTTGCCGAGCAGCTTGGCAAGATACTCGGCCACGGGCTTCATCCTGCACTTGCCGTCGATGAATTTCTTTTCGTCAAACGGTTTGCCGTCCTTCTCCGCCTTTTCCTTCGCCTTCTTCGCGTCTTTTTTCGGGTCGCCCAGATGGGACATGAGCACCAGGCTCTTGCAGCCCTGTTCGAGCACGTACTTGATCGACGGCAGCGCCGCCTTGATGCGCGTGTCGTCCTGCACAACGCCGTCCTTCATGGGAACGTTGAAATCCACGCGCATGAGCACGCGTTTTCCTTTTACGTCAATGTCGCGGATGGTCTTTTTAGAAATTGCCATAATGCTTCTCCTTGCCAAGAAAATCAATACTCCACCGCAAAGACGCAAAGGTCGCAAAGAAATCCATTATTCATTTTATTCCTCTTTGTGTTCTTTGCGGCTTTGCGGTGATTTTTTTCTACTAAAACAAGCCAGCGGCGGGGACACCGCCACTGGCTTTTATCAACAACTCACCTGTTACTTTGAAAAATTACTTCTTCTTCGCCATGAACTTGATGAGGTCGATCACCCGGTTCGAATAGCCCCACTCGTTGTCATACCACGACACGACCTTGAAGAAGCGCTTCTCGCCCTTCAGGTTGTTCTTGACAGTTGCGAGCGAGTCGTAGATGGACGAACGGGCATCGTGGATGAAATCGGTGGAGACCAGTTCCTCGTTGCAATAGCCCAGGTACCCCTTGAGGTAGGTCTCCGACGCTTTCTTCATCGCGGCGTCGATTTCCTCGATGGACGAATCGCGCGCCGAGCGGAACGTGAGGTCCACGACCGAGACATCGACCGTGGGAATGCGAAACGACATGCCCGTGAGCTTGCCTTTTGTGGAGGGGAGCACCTCGCCCACCGCCTTCGCGGCGCCCGTGCTCGAGGGAATGATGTTGATCGAGGCCGCGCGGCCGCCGCGCCAGTCCTTCTTGGACGGGCCGTCAACGGTCTTCTGCGTCGCAGTCGTGGCATGGATCGTGGTCATCAGACCGGTCTCGATGCCGATACCCTCCTTGATGAGCACGTGCACCAGCGGAGCGAGGCAGTTGGTCGTGCACGAGGCGTTGGACACGATGTTGTGCTTGGCGGGATCGTATTCGTTCTCGTTCACGCCCATGAGCAGGGTCTTGACCTCGCCTTTGCCGGGGGCCGAAATAATGACCTTCTTCGCGCCCGCCGCAAGGTGGCCTTTTGCCTTTTCGGAATCGGTGAACAGGCCGGTGGACTCGATGACCCATTCGACGCCCAGCGCCTTCCACGGAAGCTCGGCCGGCGTCTTGGTGGCCATGATGCACTTTGTCTTGAAACCGTTCACGACAAAGACGTCGTCCGCTTCCGCCGTGGGAGCGCTTTTCTCAGTCTTGATGTCGTGTTTGAAATGGCCGTGCACGGAGTCGTATTTCATCTGGTAAGCGAAGTATTTCGCGTCGGTGGTGACATCGACCACGGCAACGACGTCGATTTCCTTGCCCAGAATCCCCTGGTCCGCGATCGCCTGGTACACGAGCCTTCCGATGCGGCCGAACCCGTTGATGCCAACTTTAAGTGCCATGAAAATCCTCCAATTTTAATTGTGAAAAGGTATATGTTATGTTTGGTTGTCTTTTCTTTTTATGTCAAAGGAGTACGGTGAAATTTCAGGGTTATTGCTTTCCAAAGAAGGTGTGAAAATATACTTTCACACTGAAGCGGCAGTCAAGTTTTAGGGATGCAGGTTGATGGATACTTTGTGATTTTTTTCTGAATAAAATAATCAAGAAAAATATAGAAATTATTGGCGCCTGCCGGGCAGGGCACCGGCCTGACGGCGAGGGCCGGGCAGCACCGCGCTCTTGCGACGGCCTCCGGTCGCCCCTGGCGCGGAAAGTCATCCGCTATTTTTCCAAACCAAGCGCAGGGGCGAAACCCTGCTTTAAACTTTGTGCTTCCTCATTCACCTCATGGAAATTGAAGGCGAATTACGAATAATCAAGAAACTTTGAAAAAATTATAGACGACGGCATGCGCCATCACGTATCATATGGATGGAAAAGTACTTGACTAAAGCTTGTCGAACCGTTTTTTATTTATGAGACCCTTCGACAGGCTCGGGGTGACATCAGCCAAAGGAGGGCTTTCATGAACTAGGTGGTGATAATCCGCTCCGCCATTTCCCCCGGCCCGGTATTCTCCCCCACCTTGACAACAAGGATTTCCACCTTCTTCCTGCCGAAATATTCCACGAGCGGATAGGTCTCGTATTCAAACGACGCGATCTTTTTATTGAAGATTTCCATCTCGCTGTCTTGCCGTTTGCCCCGGTCCTCAAATCCCTTTCCCGCTTCAGCATTTTTCTTGCGTGCCAAGGCAACTGATGCCGGGCAATCAAGATAGACCACTTTTTCCACAGCCACATTTATCTCTTTCAGAAAATCAGCTTGAACAATGCTTCTTGGAAATCCATTGAGAACAAGCATATCATTCCTTGGATTTAATTTTATCGCCTGGACAAAATGCCTGAATATTTTTCTCGCAACCGGCAGATGCGCTTTGTCAATGAGCTGTCCTTTCATCACTGATTCGACGTATTCACTCTCACTCTTGGTAAGTCCCGCATATCCCGGTTCGTCAATCACCCGCCTTAACTGACCGCCGAAGTCAAAATGGAAATACCGTTTTTCGGGCGTGGAGAATTTTTCCTGAATGTAATCGCCCAGCGGCGATTTGCCGGAATTGGAGGTGCCGAGAATGAGAATCGAAGAAATCATTCCAGTTTTTATTGAAGCGGGAAGGGTGGAAGGCGGAGCATAAAATGTTGCATACGATTCTCTTTTTGCACGTTTGAGTTGATAGTTGAGTTAAGGCATTTTGCGAGTCACCAAAAAATAGATTTTGGAGGCGGCAAGCCCAAGCCGCCCAACATGATTACCCAAAGTAGGTACAATTATTGCTGAATTCTTATGGTATCAAAAATAAGGAGGTCCTATGATCAAAAAAGCCGTTATCGCCCTTGTTTGCGGCGTCTTGTTCCTGAATTGCGCCGTGGGTTTTGTCGGTCGAAGGGGGCATGTAGTGATCGTGCCTGCGCTTCCGGAGATTGTTGAGGTGGATCCCGACGGTTATTACTATCAAGGCGACTATGTCTATTGGTACAACGGGGGCGTCTGGTTCTATGCAAGATCAAGGGGAGGGCCATGGATACGCTTGCCGCGGGAACGCTATCCCCATGACACCCATTTCAGACACCACGAGGAGCATCATGAAGAACGTTAATTAAGGCAGATAAATAATGGGGGTGTGCGTTCTATAAATACGGTCGCGGGGAATTTTAAGGTAACGCGCCCATATCGCATATCCCTCCTCATTTTATCCTAATAAAACCCGGGCGCTTCCTTTTCCCCTCCCCTTTTGCTATTTTCTTCTCAGCAAAACAATCAGAAAGAAATCACCATGCCGAATCTCAATATCTATCCTTTTTCAACAAAAAAGCCCGGCAGGAAAAGCCTTTTCTTCATCGCTGGCCCCTGCGTGATCGAATCAGAGGGCCTGTGCCTGGGCATCGCCGAAACGCTCGCCGCAGCGGCCGCGAAGGAAAATGCCGTCATCATTTTCAAGGCGTCCTACGACAAGGCGAACCGCACGTCCCGGTCGTCGTTCAGGGGACTGGGAATGAAACGCGGGCTCAAGATTCTCGAAAAGGTTAAATTGAAAACCGGCCTTCCGGTCCTCACCGACATCCATTCTCCGCAGCAGGCGGCCGAAGCCGCCGACGTGGCGGACATCCTGCAGATCCCGGCCTTTTTATGCAGGCAGACCGACCTGCTCGTCGCAGCGGCGAAGACCGGCAAGTTCGTTAATGTCAAGAAGGGCCAGTTCATGGCGCCGGCCGACATGAAATACTCGCTCGAAAAGGCCGGCAGGAAGGCGTGGATCACCGAGCGCGGCACCGTGTTCGGCTACAACAGGCTCGTGGTTGACTTTGCGGGAATCCCCGTTTTGAAAAGGCTCGGCGCGCCCGTGATTTTCGACGCCACGCACAGCGTGCAGACGCCGGGCGGCGGCAGGGGGCGCTCGTCGGGAAACCGCGACCTCGCGCTGCCGCTCGCGCGAGCTGCCGTGTGCATGGGCGTTGACGGGCTGTTCTTTGAGATCCATCCGAACCCGGAAAAGGCATTGTGTGATAAAGACAACACCATTTCGGTGAAGGAGTTTGTGAAGAATATTCCGAGGTTGGGGGACTTGTTTGATGAAGTGAGTTCGTGGAAATAAAAAAGGCTGATACTATGGTACCAGCCCGCCGACATTTTCACTGATTCACATCCGCGTCAAGCGTTAACGCTCAAACGCTCCACCTTTTCTCTGCGCTTCTGCGGTGAATCTTGTTTTAATCTCAACAGGGATTGCTTCGTCGCAAAGAACTCCTCGCAATGACACGTCTTTTCTCAACTCATCAAGGTAGTAACGTTCTAACGCATTAACGCTCCAACTCTTTCTTACCACACCACAATCCGCTCCGTCCTCACCAGCCCCAGCGCGTCCACTCTTCCCACATAAACGCCGCCTGACCAATTCCCTTTATTTTGGGGAATGATCTGCTCGCCCGAGCCTATGCCGCTTGCTCCGTACATGAAGCGTCCTGACGCATCTGAAACAGACACCCGGTACTGCGTGGCGGTCGGCGGCAGCCTGAACGCGAGCCTGCCGTCCGCCCTGCTGTAGAAAACATACGGCGTGAGGCAGGTGCCCGAAACAACGCGGCCCCACTGCACCGTGGAACTGCCGTGCGCGTCGCGGAAATCGATGCCGGTCTGCGAGAGCGCGCCCGCGCTGGTGAACAGGGCCGACAACTCGAACCCGGCCTGCGATGCGTCCACGAACCAGGCGTACCGCTGGACAAAGGAGAGGTCTTCAAGCATGGCGATGACCTGCGGCACGAACGTGTCCACCTGCGCCTGCGTGAGCGCGGCCGCGTTGCTGCCGCACCAGCCAAGCGTTTTGCAGTCGGGCGCCCCGAATTCGGTGAGCCAGATCGGCTTCTGGTATTTGTTGTAGGCGTTGGTGAGGAACGTCTTGAGCGCCGACACCGCGTTGGCGGCGTTGGGCGGCGCGTAGTAATGGAGGCAGATGAAATCGACGCGGTAATTGTTCGCGGCGGCCTGCGACATGAAATCGTCGAGCCACGTGCCCGGGCTCGACGGCGCCGGGCTGCCGAGGATGAGCCCGGTCGAGATCAGCTTCGGCCACAGGCTGATGGCCTGCGCCACGGTCATGTTGGCCTGGCTGCCCAGGTCGGGCTCGTTGAAGCCGAGCAGGTAATGGTACGTGCCGTTGTTTTTCCCTGTTGTCAAGGCGCTGACGGCCTGGTCGGTCACGAAGTTCGTTCCCCAGAGCATGGGCACGAATTCCATCGGCTGATAGCCTGCGGGCACGGAACCTGAATGCGGGCTGCTGCCCCAGTCATAATACCAGCTCGCATCGGCAAGCGCCAGATTGGCCGGGCCGTACTTTGCGGCCGCAATGCCTTTTTTGGGCGTGACGATGGTTGCCGCATTCTCCTTGCCATAACCCGGTAGGAAAAAAAACATTAAAGCGGTTAAAAGCAGTACACTTCCCCTACGCGCGGTTTTCATCAAATGCCTCCCTTTATAATAGGAATAAGGAACTGCCCAGCCCCCTTAGTAATTTACCTAAAAAAAGGGACTTTTTCAACCTTTATCATCAAGGCTGGATAAAAAAAGGGCCGCCTGTTTTCAAGCGGCCCTATCCACCATTTTACAGGGATTAATCGATTATTAAACAGAAACCCCATCCCTGCATTATTTATGGTCGCTGAAAGTGTTTTTAAAGTTTAAAAATAAAAGACTTTTTGCGGGGAAAGTCAGCCTATCTCATAACACCTTAATAATCATGGCGCCTGCCGGTCACGGCACCGTTCCTTCTTCCGGGCCCCGCTATTCGCCTCGTTGCCGGACCGCCCGAAGTCGCCTTCGGCGAAGGGTGCTCCCGGCGGATGGTTAGGACTTGAATCGGGCGGTACCTGGCTGCACCCAGGAGGGGATAGCGGAGGACCGGTAGCGTGCTTTTCCGGAAACGGGTTCGAAGGATATGATGTGGAGCGCGACCGGGCCGGAGCGAGGGGGATACTTTCCCCCCATCAAAATTATTTTTAGTTACCGTTTAACTGCCTTGACAAATACCTCTCCCGCGCCTCCTCGCTCTTCCGCTCATCCCTCTTGTCAAGCATGACTTCCCACACTTTTTTCTCGTCCAGGTCGAACAGCTCATGGATGAGCTTGAGGTAATATGCCGCGCCGCGCGAGGCGAGGCGGTGCAGGAAGAGGATCTTGTTCTCGGTGACGAGCTCGTCGAACACGGAATCATCGGGAATGGGCGTGGCCGTGACCCTGCCGGGGAACAGCCTGCGCAGCGCGGCGAGAAAGCTGTTCTGGCGCAGCGTGTCGCGGTAGAAATTGGGGATTATCTTTGTGATCCTGCCGCCCCCGGGATGTTCCTGCGAGAGCATTTTCTCCATTTCGACGACGCCGTCCACCGCGAACTGCCTGAGTTCAACGGGTACGAAGATCTCGCCGCAGGCGTACACCGAGGAGATCTGCAGCCGGCCCATGCCGGGCGCGTTGTCGATGAGGACGAAATCGTAGAAGCGGCCGAGGTCGCATGCGTCAAGACAACGGCGCAGGCCGTGCACGTCGGCAACGTCGGCGTCGCACAGCGCCTGCGACGACGTCACCACGTGCAGGCCGGCAAGCTCCGTGGAGCGCACGCAGCGCAGGAACACGCCGGCCGCCTCGTGCGCGGGCACGCGGTACACGTCGCGGATGCCCGGCGAGCACACGCCCGCGCCCAGCATTGCCGAAAGGTTGTGCTGGCTGTCGTTATCGATCGCGAGCACCTTGAAGCCCACGAGCGACAGCGCCTGCGCGGTGCAGCCGGTGAAGGTGGTTTTTCCGACTCCGCCTTTGCGATTTAAAATGGATACTATTTTCATATAATGAATATATCTTTTTACGCTACGTTGAATTTTACAAAGGGAAATCTATTTCTCTTACTTTCTATTGATGTTGTGGGGGCTCCACCCCCACACCCCGGCGCTGATGGCGGAGAAAAAAAACCAAAACCGGAAATTGTTTTATGCCCGGCGTTAGGCGGGACTGGAGGCCGCGCTGGAGCGCGGTGGTGCCCGTCCCCTCGCCGACAGGCATATAAGGGCCGGCAGCCCGAGCCGAAGGACGACGACCCTTGTGACCCTTGGAAATCCCTGACGAGGGAGAAGCACCCGAAGGGGTGGACCGGAAGGACGGCCGACCCCGCGAAGCGGGGGAACGCCCACGTTTTTATTTTTTGTGTTTGTCTATTTTCTCCGCTGGCGGTCTATTTTCCCCAGCTCATTCAAACGCTTTTTAGCAATTTGGCACTGTTCATCGGCGGTCTTCGAGGAACATCCTGAAAACTCAATGAAATAGTTCCACGCCTTCACCGCCTCGATGAGTTCGGCCTGTGCGTAACTGTCAAGCGCTGCTTTTTTGTCAAGCGTTGACGCCTGGTAAAACAATATCTCGCGCTTGAAGTCGGCGGTGAACGGCACCACGGAGCCGGCCTGCGACGCGAGCGCCGCGTCGAGCCTTGCCTTTGCGTCGTCGAACATGCCGAGCATGTGGTAGGTTTCGCCGAGGTACGCGTCGATGGCCGGGTCGGAATAGTGCGCCCGCAGGTGCTCGAGGGTTTTCCTCGCCTTGTCGTACTGGCGCTCCTGCTTGAGGTAAATTGCGGCGAGCCTGATCTGCGCTTCGAGATATTCATTGGCGAGCCCGCCCTTTTCCATCGGCGGCACGAGCCGATACACGCCCTCCGCGTCCTCCCAGCGGCTGTTGCGCTCCATGATTTTCCCGCGGTCAAGCAGCCCGGCCGCGGGCGATTCGGTGTAATGCGGCGCGGCGCTTTCGATGGTGTGCATGCGTCGCAGGGCGACGAGCGACAGGATGAGGGCAGCCAGCGACAAGACGAACGCAATGGCGCTGAAACTTCTTCTGAACGAGAAGGGCACCATGAGCCGCCTGCCGATGCCCCAGTTCGTCAGCGACTGGAGGCTCGCCTGCAGGTCGTCGATGATCTCATGTGCGGTGCCGGGCCGGTGGTCCGCGTTCTTCGACAGCAGCTTGTCGATGAGCTCCTCGGTGAGCGACGAAACCGACGGCCGGACCTTGTTGACCGGCGTGTAGTTGCACTCGCTGATCTTCTTGATGAGGGCGGTGAGGTTCTCTCCTGTAAAGGGCTTCCGTCCCGTGACGAGCTCGTACATCACGATGCCCAGGGAGAAAAAGTCGCTCCGGATGTCAAGCGCTCCGCCCGCGAGCTGCTCCGGCGACATATAGTGGAAGGTGCCCACGATCATGCCCTGCATGGTGCTGCTCGTGATGCTGAGCGGCTTTGCCGCGCCGAAGTCCATGAGCTTGACCTGCTTTGCCGGCGTGATCATGATGTTTTCCGGCTTGATGTCGCGGTGCAGGATGCCGTGGATCACCTCGCCCGACGGCCCGGAAATCTCCGCGTGGTGCGCATAGTCGAGCGCGCGCGCGACCTGCAGGGCGATGTTGAGCACCTCGCGCTCGCTGATCTTCGGGTTCGCGCGCATGTAGTCGCGCAGGGTCTGGCCGGCAAGGTATTCCATTTCGATGTAGAAATGGCCTCCCACCTCGCCGGTGTCGAACACGCGCAGGATGTTGGGATGGTCGAGCCGCGCCGTGAGCTGCGCCTCCTGGCGGAAGCGGGCGAAAAAATCCTCCTCGTCGGCAAGCGACGGCTTGAGGACCTTTACCACCCTGTCAAGATCAAAGGGGATGTTGTGCGCCTTGTAAATGAAGGCCGTGCCGCCCTCGTTGATTTTTTCAATGACGCGGCAGTTGCCGATGGCGGCGCCGATGAACTGGTCCGGGGGCGGCGGCACGGGCTGGTCGTGCCCGGCCGGCGTGTTTATTTTTATTTTTTTTGTGTCCGGCATCAGGTCCCTCCGTCGACTAGGGTGGTGATCTCCTTCCGGATCGCCTCGATTTTCGCCTTTACCGCGGCGCGGCCCCGGTCAAGGGGCGCGCCCGGCTCCCCCCGGCACGAGGCGTAGAACTTGATTTTCGGCTCCGTGCCCGACGGCCGCGCCGTGATGATGCTGCCGTCGCCGCACACGAACTGCAGCACGTTTGACGAGGGGAGCGCGATGGCCTTCTTTTTTGTTTTGTCCTTCATGTCAAGCGAGGTGCCGTCGAGGTAGTCCTTTACCGTTGCAACTGCCAGGCCGCCGAGCTTCGCGGGCGGCGCCATGCGCAGCCGCTCCATGAGGCCGTTCATGACCGCGAGCCCCGACTCGCCCTTGAAATACCGTGACACCTGCGTCTCCTCGAAATAGCCGTATTTTTCGTACAACTGGTTGAGCCGGTCGAGCAGGGAGCGCCCTTGCGATACATGGTACAGCGCCATTTCCGCGGTCATCACCGCGGCCGACACCGCGTCCTTGTCGCGCACACTCGTGTTCACGAGATAGCCGTAGCTTTCTTCGGTGCCGAACAGGTACGACGGCCCGTTTGTCTGTGTCTCGAACTGGCGCATTTTCTCGGCGATGAACTTGAACCCGGTGAGGATGTCGTGGCACTCTATGCCGTGGTCTTCGGCGATGAGCCTGCCGAGCTCGGTGGTCACGATGGACTTGACAAACGCGCCGCGGACCGGCAGCGTGCCCAGCTCCTGCCGCGCGGAAAGGATGTAGTCGAGCAGCAGCACGCCGAGCTGGTTGCCGGTGAGCAGGAGATAGCCGCCGGCGGCCGGCACCGCGATGCCCAGACGGTCGGCGTCCGGGTCGGTGGCGAGCACCAGGTGGGCTTTTTCCTTTTTCGCAAGGTCGAGCGCCAGCTTCATGGCCGACGCCTCCTCGGGGTTGGGAACCGCCACGGTGGG
Source organism: Chitinivibrionales bacterium (assembly GCA_035516255.1). NCBI lineage: Bacteria > Pseudomonadati > Fibrobacterota > Chitinivibrionia > Chitinivibrionales > Chitinivibrionales bacterium. The sequence goes on from DATJAL010000013.1 coordinate 143,884, forward strand.
GAAATCGCCGTCGGGCTCCTTCTGTTCCTTGACAAAGACCACTTTTATGCCCGCATCGGCCAGCGCCTTCTCCACCGGCATGGCGCCGGTGCCGTGGAGCGGCGTGTAGACCACTTTCAGCTGATTTCCCTGCGCCTTCACCAGCGCGGGCCGCAGCACGCAGGCCTTGACCATGGCGATGAACGCCTCGTCGACGTCCCGGTCGATCATCTTGAGAAGGCCCTTTTCAAGCGCTTCGTCTTTCGTCACGAGAAGGATTTCATCCCCCGCCACCGCCCTCACCAGCTTCACGATGCCGGTGTCGTGCGGGGCGATGATCTGCCCGCCATCGGTCCAGTACACCTTGTAGCCGTTGTATTCGGGCGGGTTGTGGCTCGCCGTGATCACGATGCCCGCGGTGGCCGAAAGTTTACGGACGGTAAACGACAGTTGGGGCGTCGAGCGCAGCGACGTGTACAGGTGCGTTGTTATGCCGTTGGCGCACAGCACGCGCGCCGCGTCAAGCGCGAACTCCGGGGAAAACCTGCGCGAATCGTAGGCGATTGCGACCGAGGCTTTTTCGGCAGGCACGGCCTTTTTGATGTAATTGGCGAGCCCCTGGGTCGTCTTCTGGATGATGAACGAGTTGAGCCTGTTGTACCCGCCGCCGATCACGCCGCGTATGCCGCCCGTTCCGAACTCAAGCTCGGTGTAAAACCGGTCCGAGAGCTCGGCATAGTCTTTTCTGGCAAGCAGGTCTTCAACCTGTTTTTTAAAAAACGGGTCTTTTTCGAACCTGATGTATTCCCGGGCCTTTGCAATGATTTCCGCTGTTTCCAACGCCCATGTTCCTTTCATGTTTTACATTTTGGTATATATAATTAATGTTGTGCGTTCGGCTTCTGGAAAACAAAAAATAATAAATGAGGTATCAGGGGAAAATAAAGTAACCGGGGACAAAACAGAGTATATTTTATTGAAGCGATGTTGACATCCCGTCAAGCTGTCCCCGGTTTTGCGGGCGAATAAATGGCTTCGTGGAAAAAGGAGCGGGAACGCGGCAATGGCCCTTCAAATCGTCTTCCTGGCTGCAAGCCTCCTTCTCATCCTCTTCTGCTGCATCATTTTCGTCAACGCGATCGAGCTTTTCGGCAAATCGCTCAATTTACACCAGGGGATCGTGGGAAGCATCCTTGCCGCCATAGGAACCGCGCTTCCCGAAACCGTCATCCCCATCATTGCCATTCTTTTCACCGGCGGAAAAGCCGCCAAAGACGTGGGCATCGGCGCCATCGCCGGGGCGCCGTTCATGCTCGGCACGCTCGCGTTTTTCGTCGCCGGCTCGGCGGTCCTGATCTATGCGCTTCTCGGCAAACGCACTCCGGAAATGACCGCGGACATTAAAAATCTTGAGCGCGACCTCACCTTTTTCCTGATCTATTACAGCATCGCCATCGGCACTACCTTTTTTCATGAGCACGCGGTTTTGAAGGCGATGGTGGGGCTTGCCCTGCTCGCGTCATACCCCCTTTATCTGCGGTGGACCATTAAAAGCAAGAACGATGAAATAGAGACAAAAGATAATCTTTACATTTCGGGAATTTTCCGCCTGCGCCCAACGCTGTTTTTAATCATTGTGCAGCTGGCCGTGAGCCTTGTCCTGCTCGTTGTTGGGGCGCATTATTTCGTGGTCTATGTCCAGGCGTTGTCTGTTTCCCTCGGCGTACCCGCGCTCATCCTGTCACTCATCATCACGCCCATTGCCACCGAGCTTCCGGAAAAACTCAATTCCATCATATGGGTGGGAAAAGGCAAAGACACGCTCGCGCTCGGCAACATCACGGGCGCCATGGTGTTCCAGAGCTGCTTCCCCATCGTGTTCGGAATGCTGTTCACCGAATGGCGCCTTCGGGGCGCGACGCTGGTGTCGGCCGGGTGCGCCCTTTTGTCGGCGCTCATCGTTCTTGCATGGGTAAAAACCGCCCGGTCGCTGAACCCCTATGTTCTGTGCCTTGGCGGCGTGTTCTACGGCGTTCTGATCACCTATATTGTTCTGGAAAAATAACATGACGGCTTTTCTCCTCACCCTCGACCACAATCTTTTCTGCATCATCAATTCCCATCATTCGGCGTTCTGGGACGGTTTCTTCCCGGCAATTTCCTGGCTCGGCAGCGGCTGGGTGGCGACCCCCATCCTTGTTGCGATTTCGCTGCTCAAGGTCCCGCGTAAAAAATTCCTGGCCTTTTTCATTTTCGCCGCCGCTGGTTTCATTTTGTCAAGCACGATCAACACCCAAATAAAAAACGCCGCGCAGCGGCCGCGGCCCATCGGGTATTTCGTGACCCACCGCGTAACGTGCCCCGGCTCACACAACGGACTCTACACCGTCCATGTGGTGGGAGAGCCGCTGGCCACCCGGTCGTTTCCGTCGGGCCACGCCAATACCGCGTTCTGCGCCGCGGCTGTGCTCGCTTTTTTCTTCGGCGGATGGTTCTGGCTCGCCTTTGTTCCCGCGTTCCTGGTGGCCTATGCGCGCGTGTATGCGGGCGTGCATTTCCCGCTCGACACGGCGTTCGGCGGACTGCTCGGCATCACCATGATCACGCTTGCATATTTCGCATACAATAAAACAGGGACGGCCGTTCAGGAAAAACTGGAGCCCCTGCTGACAAGATTGTTTTTCCCTAATCGCAAGAGACCCGCCGGCAGGTTCGTTGCCGGACGGGAGGACCATGATCCTCAATAAGAAAGTGGTGGTGGTGCTTCCCGCCTTCAACGCGGAAAAGACCCTGCAGAGCACCTACGACGAAATCCCGAAGGACGTCGTTGACGACGTCATCCTCGTTGATGACGCGAGCAGGGACCACACCATCGAGCTCGCCGAACGCATCGGCATCAGGCACGTGATCAGGCACGAAAAAAACCGAGGCTACGGCGGCAACCAGAAGACCTGCTATACAAAAGCCCTTGAGCTCGGCGCCGACATCGTCATCATGCTCCACCCCGACTACCAGTACACGCCAAAACTCATCACGGCCATGGCGAGCATCATTGCAAACGGCCTCTACCCCGTGGTGCTCGGCTCGCGCATCCTGGGCGGCGGCGCGCGCCGCGGCGGCATGCCCCTTTACAAATACATCTCGAACCGTCTGCTCACGCTCGTCCAGAACGTGCTCATGGGACAGAAGCTTTCTGAATACCACACCGGGTACCGCGCGTTTTCGCGCGAGGTGCTGGAGCGCATCAATTTCATGGCGAACTCCGACGATTTCGTGTTTGACAACCAGATGCTGGCGCAGATTTGTTTTGCGGGGTTCAAGATCGCGGAGGTGACCTGTCCGACCAAGTACTTCAAGGAAGCGTCGTCGATAGGGTTTGCGAGGAGCGTGAAATACGGGCTGGGGGTGCTGGGGGTGGCGATCGGGTACAGGATGAGGAAGTGGGGATTGTAAATGAATATTGACAGATGCAACCCATGCCGTTCGGTGGAAAGCTGAGCGTCTTTTAAACAAGGGTTGACAGAAATTCAGCGGCGCTCTCCAAAAGGACTCCGCTATTGTGTTTGAAGGTGCCTTCCATTTATAGGACGGTTTCACGCCTAAAGGTGATTTACCGCTTTTGTTGCGCTTATATGACGGTGGAATTATTTTTTTTATCCATTTCATAAACAAGCTTAACAATCTCTGCAAAGGAGCAATCGGTATGACCAGCGTCAAATCAACAATAGCTATTTCATCAATGTTGGTGATCGTCCTTTCATTCTTATCCGCCGCCCAGGACCTTTCCGACATTTCCCTGCCCGCGCCCAATGTGACCGGCGGGAAGCCCCTCATGCAGGCGCTCAAGTTGCGGCAGTCGCAGCGCTCCTTTGGCGCGAAAAAATTGCCGGTGCAGACGGTGTCCGACCTTTTGTGGGCCGCGTTCGGCATCAACCGGCCCGATTCCGGAAAGCGCACCGCGCCCTCCACGAGAAACTGGCAGGAAGTTGACATTTACGCAATAATGGAGGACGGCGCCTACCTGTACGATGCCAAGGCCAACAAGCTGAAGGTGATCGCAAAAGGTGATTTGCGCAAACTCACCGGCTCCCAGAAGTTCGTGGTATCCGCGCCGCTCAACCTGGTGTTCACGGCCGACACCGCGAAAATGAAGGGCGGCGCTGCCGATGAAAGGCAGCTGTACATGGGCGCGGACGTGGCCTTCATCAGCCAGAACGTTTATCTGTTCTGCGCGTCGGAGGGGCTGGGCACGGTGGTGCGAGGGTCGGTTGACCGCGCCGGCCTGACAAAAGCGCTCAATCTGCCGGCGGAGAAAAGGATCATTTTCGCGCAGACGGTGGGATATCCGGAGGCCGAGAGTCATTAAGATTGTGGACCATTCTGCCGTCAAAATGTTTCATTCTTCCGGCAAATGATTTTTTCTTAGATTATTTTCGATGCGGGCTTTTTGTCATAATGTTTCTCTGCCGATAGGCATTCCAATATCAATTTCCCTGTGAAGATTACTTTTTTTACCTGCCTTAGAAGGCCGTAAAGTGAATATTTCTTTAATGACAATGGTTTGATTTCGAAGTCGCACCCATTAAATATCACATCAACCTTTGCATTTTCTGAAAGATGATATTTCAAGGCAAAGGACTTTGGAATCACCAGTGCAAAATCATGTCCCCATTTTTGAATCCTAGTTTTCATGGCATATCTTATGGCGCAAACATTGCCGGCACCTTCTCCCTCATAAAATACACAAACCCGTACTCCGCCTTGATCTCCTTTAATTGCGGCATCTTCCGGTACTGCGGCGCCTTGTCTATCCTGCACACGAGATATGCCGGTTTGTCAATGGCGCCGTTTAACAGCCATTCAACGTCGCTGCCGTTGGGATTTCCGCCGGCCAGTTTTTTGGTATAAAACAGGTCGGCATAGCTCTTGAACAGCGACTTGGCGTACACGTCTTTTCCCTGCAGGCTTTTGTAAAACCGCACCGGCCCGGCGCCCGCGTAGTTCTCAACTTTGGGGACAAACAGAATCATGGCCGCTTGCAGGCACAGGGCGGATGCCAGGATAAGCACTGCAAAGCCCGCACCAAATTTTTTTCGGGTCACAAGGATAACGGCGGCAACAACCGCGGCGGCGTATCCTAGCCCCACGGCCGTTTCCCCATACGACCAATGGCCGGGATAGGTAAGGCATTCCTGCGCGAACCGGTCGGTCACATGCGGGATAAGCCATTTGGTGTGCATCATGACAACAGGGAAAGCCGCGATCACGACCGCGACCGTCAGGCCGAAAACCGCGAGGGAAACCGTGAGCCAGCGGTTCCAGGTGAATTTTCCAGTCAGCACCGCGTGCAGATGGTATGCGGCGAGAAAGGTGACGGGAAAGTAACACAGCGACGAATAGAGAACGGTTTTTGTCTTTACGATTGAGAAAATGATCAGTACCACCCAGAACAGTACGAGCATCCACCGGGTGAATCTTTTTTGCGCATCGGGATCGGCCCTTGACGGACGGAAAGCCCTGACCGCCAGAAACGACGCGGGAAAGCACCCGAACAGAAGCACCACGAAATGGAACCAGAACGGCCGGCCGTGGCCTGCGTCGCCGGTTGTCAAGAGTCTCATTTGATATTTGACGAATTCGGTGACGAATCCCGGCCCGTGCGTGAGTGTCTCCGCGCCGTACCAGGCCAGCGACACTGCGGCGCAGGCCGCTGCGCAGGCGATCACGCCTTTCCATGACAGATACGGCCGGAACCGCAGCATGATCCAATAAACAACCATGCACAATGACGCAACGAGAATCGCAACAGGCCCTTTGGTGAGCGTTGCGAGTCCGAGAAACGCGCCCGCGAGCGCGAGCGGGCCGACGAGGCTTTTGCTTTTCTCCGTTTTCTCGCTTGTAAAAATGAAGTAGATGCCTAGGAAAATGAAAAGGTTGAAGACCGGATCGATGATGCCCGACTTGAAAAACAAATGCGGCAAAAAAGATCCGAGAAACGCGCCCGCCCAGAGCAGGCCGAAGGTCCTGTCAAAAATCTTTTTTCCTATCCGGTAAACTGCCAGCAGTGTGAGAATCCCTGCCAGGGCATTAACAAACCGCGCCGCGAACTCCCCCACGCCGAACAGCGACATGGAAAGCGCCTGGAGCCAGAAAAACAGGGGCGGCTTTTCGAAAAACGGACGGAAATCGATCTGCACCTGCAAAAAGTTTCCGGTCACGAGCATCTCGCGCGCAGCCTCGGCGAAATTTAATTCGTCCCAGTCGAAGAGATAGGCGTTGCCGAGGAAGGGAATAAAAAAGAAAATACCCGTCATGATGATAAGCAGGTGAAAAAGATATTCTTTTTTTGAATTCCCCAAAGATGCCTCACAATTTAATAAATACTGCAATGAGGATAAAATAATAATAGCATTAATAAATCTTTTCGGCCGCAACCATCTGCCCGATCGGAGTCAAGGCGGACGTTTTACATATCGGAAGTCCGCCGACGCGTTAGGGGCGACTGAAGTGGTGAGCAAGAGCGAATTGTCGGCCGACCCCGCCGCAGGCGATTCGGGCGGTCCGGCAATGAGGCCGAATGGCCGAGCCCGGAAGGAGAACCGACCCCTTGTGAAGGGACTCAAGTCCCTTCACAAGGGGGAACGCCCAATTCTAATATATTTTTTAGTCCTGCTTCCCCGTCGTCACCGGTCCGCCCGAATCCACCTTTACTGGCGCCACAGCCTTCACTGTTGTCGTGTCCGGTTTCTTCTTAAAAATTGATAAAAACTGTTCGAACGGGTTCTTCGGCTTTTCCTTTTCAGCAACTTTTACTGCTCCGCACTCTGTCGAGTCCTTGGGCGTCGTGCGCCTGAGGTACGCCTCGTAGCGCGTGAAATACCCCTTGGGGTTCTGCACGCCCGCGCGCAGCATCAGGCCCTTTGTGAGGAATTTATGGAGCGTCTTTCCGTCGCGCACGCCCGTGTATTTCTCATTGCACTCGCCGATGCACGACACGGTGACGTCGCGCACGTCGGGATCGTTCTTCCCGGCCGCAAGTCTGGAAAGATCGAGCCGCAGCACCGCGTTCCACAGCCCGTAGTTTGTTTTCCTGCCGCTCTTCGCGGCCGCGTCGAACGGCTTGATCACGTCGTCGGTGGTGCCGCTCTTCGCGATGTACGACACCGGTCCCTCGAGGGGGAGCACGGCGCGGTCGAATGTGTCCTTCTTGTCAAGTCCCGCGGTGTCGCCGGGCGCCAGGTCGAACGCGTCGAGCCCGTCATTGGTCACGAGCCGCTTGTGCAGCCCCAGGTAGGTGGGCCGCAGGTTGTTGGGGTCGGCGAACGGATGATACCGCTTGATCGTGTCCCGCATGACCATGGTGTCGCCGTTGAGCACGATGTTGTCGAGGATGAGCGACGGGTGGTCTGCCGGCCGCTCGATGAGGTCGTTGTTGTACAGCACGTTGAACAGGTGCATCTGCTCGTAGAGCGTGAGCTCGAGCGTGCCGAGCGCCACCGAATACAGGCTGTCGGAAATCGGGACGCGCTTCTGGCCCGAAACGGCCGAGTCGACGCCGGCGCCCACGATGCGCGCGAGCTCCTTGTACACGCGCACGCCGGTCACGGCCGTGAGGTGCAGCTCGTCCCGGATGCGGTCGAACGCGCCGATGCGGTAGAAGTACTGGACAAGCGGGAACGCCTCCTTGCTGATGCCGCCGTCGAGCGAAAACAGGGTTCGGTTGAGCCGGTACACGGTCTCCACGCCGAGGATGTTGTTCGACGCGTTGAGCTGGTCGAACACGTACTGGCACCCCTCGAACACGTCTCCGTGGTTGTGCACCTCGTAGCCGCGGTTCTTCACCGCGCTGTGCGTGAAGGTGACGCCCGTGATTTTTCCCTCGCTGTTGACGCGGAACCTGCGCTGCCACGGCACGTTCTCGGCCACCTCGAGGCTGTCGTTCCATTTCGCGTACGGCGAAAACGTCCCGAGGTCGAAATTCAGCGCGTTGAAGATCGGCTTTGCCGTTGACGATCCGTTGGGCGTCCTGTTGCGCAGCAGTCCCGACAGCCGCGAGCCGATCTTGTCCTTCGAACAATACGCGAGCAGCCTGCCCTCTTTGGAATCCATGATGCTGTAGGCGTAGTATTGCCCGGTGACAAGAATGGGCTTGCCTCCCATCATCACTACGGTGTCGGGACCGTAGCCGCGGGCTTTGACCAGCCGCTCAAGCTCCTGCTGCAGCGGCAGGTCGAGCGTGAGCCGGATGAAGAGGTTGCCCTTCTTGCGGATCAGCGAGTTGGGATCCACGATGTTCATCTGCTCGAGCTGCTCCGCCGATGCGCCGTTTCGCGTGAGCACCGAGAGCCAGTATTCGTTCGCGCAGTCGACGAGCGCGCCGAAATCGGTCTGCACCTGCCGCGGTTTTTTAAACGTGAGCGCCTGCACCTCGGCAAGCACTTTTTTCTGCCTGGCCGCGTCCCAGCCCATGGCCTTGCCGATGCGCGGCATGTCAAGCGCGCACTGGCGGGCGATCTTGGGTTTCACGTTGCGGCCCCACTTCACCATGCGCGCAAGATATACGCACTGCGCGTCGGAAAGGTCCTTGAGGTCCTTTTCGAACAGCGCCCGCGCGATGTCCCTGCACCCGATGAGGCCGTTGTCGCTCGCGATGCAGTGGTTCACGTACACCTCGAGGATCTCTTCCGGTTTGTAAACCTGCCGCAGGGCGTTGGCGAGCCGCATCTCCCGCAGCTTTCGGTCCATGGTCTTGCCGGCCACGCGGTGGCCCGCCTCGTCGACGCTGGAGATGAAGAGCTTGGCCACCTGCTGGGTGATGGTGGAGGTCCCGCGCGGCGCGCGCGGCCTCAGCGAGATAAGGCTATGGAGAATGCCGCCCGCGGCCGCGCGCACGATGCTCGCGTATTCCACGCCCTCCTTGTTCTTCCAGAACCCGGCGTCCTCTGCCGCGACCAGCGCGTTCACGAAGGTGCGGGGAAACTCGATTATCTTCGCGCGCGTATGGTTGGTGCGTATGCGCGCGATGTCGCGGTCCCTGCGGTCCGCGATGCGGATCTCGTTGGCGTAGTTCTGCACCGCGTTGAGCCGCGCGATGACCGACAGCGACGGGTAGTCGTTGACAAACACGCCGTCCACCACGAGCGCGGCGTTCTTCTTCGCCGCGGTGTCGGCGCCGAGCAGCTTGCCCGCGGCCTGCTCCATGGCCTCGTCCTTGAGAACGTCCTGCCAGGCGGCCCCGAGCTTGCGCGAAAGCAGGCCGCGCTGCTCCAGGTTGACGAGCTTTCTGCCCCACTCGTTGAAATAGCGGTTGAAAAAGTATTCGCCGATGCGGTAGGCGGGACAGGCGGCCGCAACAACGAGGATGGTGAGGCCGATAAGAAAATAGAGCAGACTTTTTAACAGGGACCTTTTCTTGCGGGGCGGATTTTTTTTGTTCTTTGCCATGCGGGATGGGATTGAGAAATGAAATGATTTTGTTGTTAAGGTTAAAAATAGGTTTTGAATATTGCTTGATAATAATAAAATTCCACATGCGGGGGAAGGCTCCCCCTGGGGTGCAGCTTCCGTCGCCGCGCGGTTGTCGAGTAGCAGGCACTTTAGTAGCGCGTGTCGAAACAGCGCGGCTCCGGTGATCTGCACCCACACCCCCTCTTTGGCGCCGGGACTTCATTGGCCGGCGGTCATTCGAGTGGCTGTCGGTCCGATAGTGGTAATAGAGAGTTTACACGGTGGAAGGAAGACGTATTGTATAGGCATCCGTCAACCTTGCCCTTTTTCAACAACCGCCCTCCAACAATATTTTAGTTGACTGCCTGATCTCTGGCTGCTGACTGCTGAAAACTGCATTTTGGGCGCACCCGCGGGCGACGGTTGTTTAAAAAAAATCATTTGCAATTCACGACCGGCGCCACTGAAATTGTTGACTAACGCGAACTCCACCGCGTTAGGCAGGACTGGAGGCCGTCGCCGGAGCGCGGTGCTGCCCGGACGCCCCGTGAAGCGGCTCGTGCCGGGCAGCCCGACCCGAAGGGGTGGACCGGAAAGACGGCCGACCCCGCCGCGCAGGGTAACGCCCACCTTTTTATACTAGAATATCAAACAGCATTTTCCATCCCAAAAATATATTTTCAATGATGACCGATCCGAGGCATTATATGAACAAACTAGTCCAAATCATTCTCCCCCTCACGGCGCTTGTATTAGTGTCATGCGTCAAGCAGGTCACCAAACAGACGATGACTCTCACCCAGGGTCACGACATCGTGAAGGTGGAAAAGGGCGACACCACGGCGTATGTCGTTTCGTTTCAGGATTCACTCGAACGGAAACGGTTTTCGAATTCCCTGGAAAAATTGCTCAAGGACTACCCGTTCAAACGCGACACGCTTGTGCAGAACAGGTTTTTCAAACTGCAACTATCTTCGTACAACCCCTGCCCGAGCGAGGCCAAAGTCGCCCCTGCCGAGACGCTCAAGGCGATTCCCGCGCCGGTAAAAGAGGAAAAAATCGAACCGCGGATCGGCGGCAGCGTCACCATGTACCTGCAGCGCGGATTTGTTGACCAGAACATGTCCGCTCTCATTTCCTGCTATCCATTTAACAATGATGCCTGTCCCATCACTCGCGGCAAGGAGACAGCGGGATATTTCCAGGTGAAAAGCGTTTCGGACCGGGAGATCACCCTTGTCCTCGGCGACAAGGCGGCAAACAGCGCCGGCAAGGCGCTCACCTCGTTCGATTGCGTCAATGCATGGTCCGCGTTCGTGAAGAGGCACCCCGCAGAAGGCACCGCGCTTTTCCGTAATGTAAAGGGACTGTCCGGGTTCATTCATGGCCAGGAGGCCATCATCGCCGGGTTCCAGGTGGTTGACCAAAAAACCATTTCGCTTCATTTTGACCCGGCCGACCCGCTCGCGCTCGCACGGATGTGCACGCCGCGCGCACTGCCCGCGTCATTCAAGATGGGCCCATACGCGGTGAAGAGCGACAATGCGGGCACCGTGATCCTTGCACCCAACAGCCGTTTTCCCGGGACCAAGGGGTATCTTTCGACCTGCGTCCTCAAGCTCGGCAAGGACGCCAATCCCATCCTTTCGTATTCGGTAGGCAACTACGACATCATGTCGCTTTTTTCCCTCAAGGACCTCGACTTTGCCCGGCGCAAGGCGCTTGAGCAGTCGAACCTGATCGTGTCCGCCGAAGACCGCTACTTTGTTTCGTGCAACCTCGAGCCGAAGGAATTGCGACAGGCCGTGCGCAAGGCCATTGACGGTCGCGACATGTTCGTGAATTTCGTCAAGGCAGAGGGCGGCGTGATCACGGCGATCGAAAGCGACAGCGCCGCCCCGGCCGCGGTGCCGGCCGTACCGCAACCACCGAAGCAAAGCGCTCCTTGTTCCGTGCTGTACCGTTCGGACGATCCGGTTTCCGACATCGTTGCCGAAAAAATCGTTGCAGACCTGACGCGCGGCGGCATCCAATGCGCGCTGAAGGCAGCGACGCAGGAGGAATACGAGGCCGCGCTCGCAAGCAAAGACTACGGCATTTGCGTGGGCTGGGTTCCCAAAAGCGCCATGTTCGACCAAAGCGAGCGGCTGAGGCTCTCGAGCATTTGGTTCAACGACGTTATCGACGAGCAGGCCCGCATCGCGGACTGCCGGGAGATCCCGCTTTTCTGGGCGAGAGAATATTTTTTGTGCAAGAAGAAGATCGCGTTCGCGGGGGATGCGGTGGAAGGGATATTTATTAAAGAATAGCCATCCAATTAATTTTTTGATTTTACTTGATATGAAAAGAAGGTAAGCTTTCAGCAGTCAGCGGTCTCCGGCCGGACGTTCTTCCAATTTCCAATTCTCTTATTGGTCTGCTGAGTAAGCCGTTCGTGGTGGGCTCGTTTGCACATAGCTTGTGGAAGTGAACCATGAAGGGCGAAAAAATAACGCGGCGGCGTCATTCCTTATTGTCAAGATGCCTGCGTGGCGCCATCGAGCAGCTCAATTATTCCAACAACCTTTTTCCGTTTTCTCCTTCTAATAATAGAGGGTAACATTTTTTCAATCGATTGAAAAACAAAATGATAAAACACTCAAATTGCCAAATCTTAAAGTATGAGGTATATTTTCCTGCTCTATTAATGGACAGAATCATCATGAAAAATTCATCCGCCACACACGTCTTATCTATTGCCGGACGATCCGCCGCGACGGTTCTTTTCCTGTCAACATTAATTTTTAGTCAGCCAACTTCATCCACACAGAAATCACTCCGCCTCACCTTTTTCGGCTCGGCAACCTGCGGCGAGTGCGCGGAAATCAAGACAACGCTGCTCAAGCCGCTCGAGAAGCAGTATGCCGGCAAGCTGACCGTCACCTACCGCGACATCGAGGTGGAAAAAGACCTGAACATCCTCACGGCCATGGAAAAAGGGTACCATGTGGCCAAGACCGCGCCGCAGGAGCTTTTCTTCCCCGACACCGCGCTTGTCGGATACGACGACATCATGAAGGACGGACGGCGGATCATCGAGGCATATCTTGCCAAACCGGAAAAATGGGGCTACGCCCACGCCTACGGCGACAGCACCATCGACACGCTGAGCGCGGCCGCCATGATCAAGGACCGGATGAAGACCTGGTCGTTTGTCGGCCTGTTCGCCATCGGCTTTGTTGACGGCGTGAACCCCTGTGCCATCGCGTCAATGATATTCCTCATTTCGTTCCTGGGCACGCAGAACCGCAAGCGCAACGACGTGCTCAAGATCGGACTTGCGTTCGCCGGAGTCACCTTTCTCACCTATTTCCTGCTCGGGCTCGGCGCGTTCCGTATCCTGTCGCTCATGGACAAGTTCTACTGGTTCTCGCTCGCCATCCGCGTCGTCGCGGTCGGCGTCGCCCTGTGGGTGGCGCTGCTTTCCATATGGGACGCGTGGCATTACTGGCGCACCCAGGACACGAGCGAGATGAAGGTGCAGCTCCCCAAGAGCGTGAAGATGCTGATCCACACCGTGATCCGCGGCAACCTGTCCACCAACAAGATCGTGGTCGGCGCCATCATTACCGGCTTTCTCGTAACCCTGCTCGAAGGCGCGTGCACCGCGAAGATCTACCTGCCCACGATCATGGCAATGACCCACACCTTCGGGTTCAGGCTCGCGGGATGGATCCTGCTCGTGATTTACAATTTCCTGTTCGTGCTTCCCCTGCTCATCGTTCTCACCGCGACCGCCTACGGCCTCAAGTGGAAAAGGCTCTCCTCGTTCCAGCAGCGGCACATGGTGATCACCAAGATGCTGCTGGCGCTGGTGATGTTTGGGCTGGCCGCGTTTATAACGGTGGGAAGATAATTAACAAATAGAAAAAGAGAAGAGTTGGGCGTTACCCCCATGGAGGGGCTCATTGCCCCACCATGGGGTCGGTCTCCCTCCGGGCTCGGCCTTCGGCCTCGTTGCCGGACCGCCCGAAGTCGCCTTCGGCGAAGGGTCGGCCGGCAATTCGCTTTTGCTCACCCTTCGGTCCACCTAACGCAAAAAATAAGAAAAGGGGTAATTATATTTTGTAAGATAAGCCAGAACGATCAAAAAATATCCTACTCGACAAATAATGCTAGGTTATCTTAAATTCATCATAAATATCAGGCCAATCTGATTTTAATTTTTCTTTCCCTTTTTGACTTAGGAATAATGGCAAATATCCATAGGTAGAACTGGAAAAGCAACCTGGGTATTTATTTATTTTCATTTCGACGAAATTTGAAAATTCTGATATTAAATAAAATTGTAAATTGCTGTAATATTGTATCACCTCATCCAGGTTTTTTTTACCTTCACCATAAATTTTAGGTTCAAACGGATCCAGATCTGTAGCCTCTCGTTTTTCTAATGAATCTTGCGACAGAAACCACAATAAAACCGTTGCCGCATACATATTTACGTCTTTTTGAAACATTCGCAAAATGAAATCTTTCTCTTTAATTGCATGAGCGAAATAATATGCTGCAATTAACGATAACTTAGGCTCTACTTTTTCTTCAGGAATGAATTCGATAGGTATAGCGCAGTTAAGTCCCAAGCAAGAGGTATCAACATATTGATAAATTGAAAATTGAATGCCATGTTTACCAATTGCATCAAATTTCTTAAATCTATTCCTATATTTTTCGCTTGGCTGAAGTTCCTCGTGCACAGTATGGCTCACTAAGATTTGGCATCCATCAGCCTTATCCACAATTCGCGATGCCAAGTTTATCCCGGCTCCCGCAATATTGTCCCTACCATTAACATCTGTGACGAAAATGTCAGTATTTTGATGAATTCCAATACGAACCTTAAATTGTCTCATTTCGTTCTTCTCGGACAAATTGTATTCCTCTAACAATGCTAGAATTTGCAAAGCAACTTGTATATGAGAATCATATTGCAAATTCGGCGCAAACAACGCTATGCACATACCATCACCGGTGGGAATCAGATTTGTCCCAACATGGTCCTGATTTGTATCTATCGATTCTTTCACAATTGAATTTAATTGTGTGACAATTGCCGATTGAGCTTCTGCACTTCTAGTACTAAAACTTACCACATCAAGAAAAACATACTTAAAATATTGTCGTACCACATTGTCAATAGGAGTATCCATAATTTATTTCCTTGTTTTATTTACTAAATTTTATTACAGTTACTCTTCAATTCTTATTTACGACCTTTCTTTTTCTGCCGTTCAAAGTAAAATGTTCCTGCTTCATAATCTAACACGCTACCAACTTTTAATCCACCACGTTTCTTTTTTTCGTTGTATTCTAATAATGATCCAGCATTTCTAATCAATAAAGTTTCAATCTCGCGCTCCTTTGTTTTTTGGCGAACGACATAAAATGAAAAATATTGAAGCTAAATTGGATGCGCCTTAAACCTGGCTGCAAGGCGACTAAATATTGCACCTCGGCCAATATATCTAGGTATACCCATAGAATCATGGGCTATATAAATTCCCTCTGTTCCAAGTTTGTTTTCCTGAAGTATATGTTTTATCCAATTAACTGTATTCCAGGGAATTTTTTCACCGAATGCTTTAAAAATCGTCTGGTCTTTTTTTCCCGGCCTGCCTTGTTTGGCTATTAATTCACCACAGCTAATAGTCCAGCTTCCAAAGGTCTTATGATCTCTTGATTTTTTTCTTGAAGTTCGCTTTTTTGACATATAGCGAATCCTTTGTCAATTATATTATTTATATCTTAACCAATTGATCTCTTGTCAATACTTATACCATCTAATCTTTTCAACTTTACAAGCCCTCTATTTTTTCAATGCCTTCCCATCTCCCCCCAGCTCTTCCCCGACTCCACGAGCGACCCGGGCCCGAAAAACGCCACTGCTTCCGCTCCGTCAATATTCCCCAGCACTACGCTTTTGCAATGCGGCATGTCCTGCTGCGGGTCTTCCGCGCTTGCCACCTCGGCGGCAAGGGCCATTCCCTTTTTCATCTCAGGCAGATCGAATTCACACGCAAGCTTATCCCCTTTCGCAGTCTGTGCGTTTGACGGCAGGCACAAAAGAAGTTCTTTGCGCTCCTTGCTGTAACTGGTAAGCAGGCCGTCCACTTTGCCACCCTTATCCGGCCGTGCAATCCTTACCGGTATGGTGAGAAGCATGTCGCCGCCGCTTTGGATGCCGCGTATCGAATACACCTTGATGGGTGTTGATTTCCCTTTGACAAGCGCCGGCGGAAGCTCGACCGCGGTGCAGTAGTGTGAGGCAGGCTCCCAGGTCTGCTGGGCCGCGAAAACCTGCCAGCGCGACGCGAGGGACTCGATACGGTTGGCCAGGTTCACGTTGTCGCCGATGATGGTGTATTCCATGCGGTCCTCGCCGCCGATGTTGCCGCCCGCGAACTCGCCGGTGTTGCACCCGATGCCCACGTGGATCGGCTGCTGGTTC
Source organism: Chitinivibrionales bacterium (assembly GCA_035516255.1). Lineage (NCBI taxonomy): Bacteria > Pseudomonadati > Fibrobacterota > Chitinivibrionia > Chitinivibrionales > Chitinivibrionales bacterium. The sequence goes on from DATJAL010000013.1 coordinate 159,794, forward strand.
GCTGACGCGAGCTCGCACCCGAACTTCCACACCGCGGCCTGCATCTCGATGCTGGCGCGCAGCGCGTTCTCCTGCGCGTTGTCGTCAGAAAACATCACGTTCCAGAACGCCATGATCATGTCGCCGCCGAACTTGTGCAGGGTGCCGCGGTGTTTGGTGATGATGTCGGTGGTGATGCGGAAATACCGGTTGAGCAGTTCCACAACGTCAAGCGCCGACATGTTCTCGGCCAGGGCCGTGAACCCCACGATGTCGCAGAACAGCACCGTGCCGCGCTTGCGCTCGCCGCCGAGGGTGAGCGGCACCGTGCCGTCGATCACGCCTTCCACCACGTCGGGCGACAGATAGCGCGACAGCTGCGTGCGCACCTGCGTTTCCTTTTCCACCGCGGTGTACAGCTCGGCGTTCTTGATGGCCACGGCGGCCTGGCCTGCGATGCTCGTGAGCATGGCAAGGTCGTCGCTCGTGAAGGCGCGCAGGCTCGACATGGTGTCGAGGCTGATCACGCCCAGAAGCTCATCTTTGCAAACAAACGGCGCGCACATGAGGGAACGGATTGACAGATTGACAATGGACAGCCCCGCGGCGAACCTGCCGTCCTTCTGCGCGTCCGACGACAATATCGATTGTTTTTTCTCCACGACGGCGTTGATGATGGTGCGGCTCACTGGAAACTCGCCCTGCGGCGCGGACGCGTCGCGCGAGCGGCCGAGCGCCGGCGCGAGCTCGCCCGTCGCCTTGTCGCGCAGCATGATGAAGGCGCGGTCGGCGTGCGGGAACATGTCGAAGATGCTGCTCATGATCTTGTCGAGCAGCGCGCCCGGTTTCTCCAGCGCGCCGAGGTCCTGCGACACCTTGACCATTGCTTGCAGCCGCCGGACCGCGTCGAGCAGGTCTTTCTGCGAGGCCTTTGCGCTTTCGCGCATGACAAGCGACCCGAGCGACGCGTCCATGGTCGCGCTCACCGACAGTGCCTCGGTCTCGGGCGTGACGATCATGGACAGGCCCGCGAAGCCCGGCCGCCTCTGGCCGCCCAGGGCGACGGTCGCGGTGCCGGACAGGCTTTTCTTCTTGACGGCGAGCGGGTCGTGTCCCTCGGAGCGGAACAGCATGCGCGCCGGGCCGATGACCACCTCGTCGCCCTCGTACAGCGGCTGGGGCACGTGGCGGTGCAGGCCGCGTTTGTTAACGATCGTGCCGTTTGCAGAGCCGAGGTCCACGATGACGAAATAATTCTCCTTCCTGCGGACCACGGCGTGCTGCCTGCTCACGTTCGAGTCCGGGATGCACAGGCCGTTTTCAGCGGTCCTGCCGATGGAGGTCTCGGCGGAAAGCCGCACCGTTTTTCCCCTGCCCTCGCCCTCGACGATTTCGAGATAGGCCATAACGATTTGTATCTTTGATTGATTTTATTATTTCAAAATGATGGCTATGCTTATGATGATTGACCAATTATTATAACATTTGTGAATGGAAGTTGTCATGAGAGGAATATAAAGCATATTATTATTTAATAGAGAAGGGTAATTATAAAAGGTTTGGTACAATAACTATCTTGTACTATGACCTTAATAACCTTCGAATCTATAGGGAAAAGCGAGCGTAGAGCTCGAAAATATTTCAAGAAAATTTGCTGGAAAAACGGCCATGTTTTTTGCAGCGATTGTCGTAGCTATAAAATATATCGAATTAGTGATGGCAGATACCGCTGCAAACGATGTGGTAATCGCTTTCATGACTTTACGAATAGATGATGGTTGTGGGTCATTAAGCTCTTTGAACTGGAAGTATCGGCTCGTAAGATTGCACAGCAGACCGGATTGAGCTACCCGACAGCCCACAAAGCTTGCCAAGTCATACGGATGGCCCTGGCGGCTTCTGACAACGATTTCTGGCTTTCTGGAGAAGTCGAGATCGATGAATCGTACTTCGGCGGAAGACGTAAAGGAAGACGTGGTCGAGGAGCTGCAGGCAAGATACCTGTCTTCGGTATCCTCGAGCGACACGGTAGAGTGACAGTATCGGTGGTGAGCAATGTTACCGCCGACAGTCTGCTGAACGAGACTGTGAAAATGGTCCGCAGAGGCTCCGTCGTTTACACCGATAAATTCAGAGGTTATGATGCCTTGATGTTCTGTGGCTATCGTCATTTGAGAGTAGATCATGGGAAACGGTTCGCAACAGGGAAAGTGTATATTAATGGCCTTGAAGGCTTTTGGAGCTTTGCAAAACAACGGCTGGCAAAGTTCCATGGTGTCTCCAAGCAACACTTCCCCCTTTATTTAAAAGAAATGGAATTTAGATATAACAACAGAAAGAATAATCTGTTTCAAATAATCACTCAAAAGCTGAGCTTTTTGGTGCCAAATCGTTTATAATCACCT